>NZ_JADBUP010000015.1:0-74128 GCF_020245605.1 Microcystis sp. M061S2
GGCAAATCCCGATGGGGCGGAACATTTACGGTCAAGGGGGAATAATATCTTTGGCTTTGAGGATTTACCGGGTAACTTACCCAATATCAGCGATAACGACTTTAATGATGGGATTTTGGCGTTTAATTTTATTGCTTAATCGTCAGGATCTGGTCTGATAAACCATTTCCTCTGGGAGTTGCCGGTGGTTGTCTTTTTCTAACTGCGAATCACCGTCATTTGTCGCGCCACAGGCCTCATTGCCGTTTCTGATTAATGATAGCACGGCTGGCTTCCAATCCAGCAATGATTTATAGTTATTTCAAATAAGAACGAGACACTAGCCTGAATTATTCACCAATTGCTGGCCGTTTTTTAGCCAGAGGACTGAATGACCTTTCTAGCAAGACTTTTGAGTATTCTCCCAAATCTTCATCAATAATCGGGGCTAAGTAAATAAATTTTCACAACTCGATCGCTACAAATATCCGGCCAACAACTACAATAACCCTAGCATCTGTGTGAAAAAAGGCCTATCTATGCAACTTTCGCCCCAAGAAAAAGATAAATTACTCATTTTCACGGCGGCACTGCTCGCCGAAAGACGCAAAAACCGTGGTATCAAGTTAAATTATCCCGAAGCGATCGCCTATATTAGCGCCGCCATCCTCGAAGGTGCGAGGGAAGGTCGTAGCGTCGCTGAATTGATGAGTTACGGCACCACTTTGTTAACCCGCGAGGAGGTAATGGAAGGCATCCCGGAAATGATTACAGAAGTGCAGATCGAAGCGACTTTTCCCGATGGTACTAAATTAGTTACCGTTCACAATCCCATTCATTAACAGGAGATTTTTAGCAGTTATGATTCCGGGAGAAATTATCACACCATCCGGAGCGATCGAGATTAATGTCGGTCGCGACACCCTGCGTATTTCTGTGGCTAATACAGGCGATCGACCGATTCAAGTGGGTTCCCACTATCATTTTTATGAAGTTAACGAGGCCCTAGAGTTCCAGCGCGAATTAACCAAAGGAACCCATCTGAATATTCCCGCGGGTACATCAGTTCGATTTGAACCGGGAGACACGAAAGAGGTGGAATTAGTTGCCATTGCGGGAACTGAAGAAATTTATGGCTTTAATGGTTTAATTAATGGTTCCCTCAAAGGCAAGAAAAAGAAAAAGTAGGGCTTTGACGGAAAAATTATCACAGTTCGATCGCTCAATTGTGGTAACATCAAGGCAACGATAACTAATTCTTTCCAAGACTATGACGACGGTAAAAATTGGCATCATTGGCGGCAGTGGTTTGTATAAAATGGATGCCCTCAAGGATGTGCGGGAAGTATCCCTCGATACTCCTTTTGGTTCTCCTTCCGATGCTTTAATTCTCGGTACTTTAGAGGGAACAGAAGTGGCCTTTTTAGCTCGTCATGGCAGAAATCACCATTTTTTACCGACCGAATTACCCTTTCGCGCTAATATTCACGCTCTCAAACAATTAGGGGTTGAATATATTATTTCCGCTTCGGCCGTTGGTTCCCTAAAAGCCGAAGTTAAACCCCTAGATTTAGTCATTCCCGATCAATTTATTGACAGAACTAAAGAGAGAATAGCGACTTTTTTTGGGGAAGGAATTGTTGCCCACGTTGCCTTTGGTGATCCCATTTGTCCGCAATTAGCGCAAATTTTAGGGGATGCCGTCGCTAGTTTAAACCTACCGGAAGTTACCTTGCATCGGGGCGGTACATACATCTGCATGGAGGGGCCGGCTTTTTCTACTAAAGCGGAATCAAATCTCTATAGAAGTTGGGGGGCAACCGTGATCGGTATGACCAATTTAACCGAGGCAAAATTAGCCCGAGAAGCGGAAATTGCCTATGCTACCTTAGCCCTAGTTACCGATTATGATTGTTGGCATCCCGATCACGATCATGTCACGGTAGAAATGGTGATCGAAAATCTACACCATAACGCTATTAATGCCCAAAAAGTTATCCAAGAAACGGTGCGCCGTCTAGCAGCTGATCCTCCCGTTTCCGTCGCTCATTCTGCCCTTAAATACGCTATTCTTACCCGTCTAGATTCTGTTCCCGTCGCCACTAAAGAAAAATTAGCTCTCTTTTTGAAAAAATATCTTGAATAAGTGGAGAAATAGCCGAGAAAAGTCGCCCATGAATTTAGAAATGGGTCATTTTTCTCGCTGTGATCCAGACGATCAATTTGACCCAAATTCTAGGTTATCTCTCGCTTAACTAGCTAGGTATTCTCTGATGTTGCCCTTGCGTTTTCTTAATTTAGCGATCGCTTCTCGTTCGATCTGACGGACGCGTTCACGACTGATATTGAGTCGAACGCCAATTTTTGCTAGGGTGAGGGGCTGCCCATTATCTAAACCAAAACGCAGACAAATCACTTCTTTTTGTTGAGGGGTGAGGTCTGCCATCAGTTTTTCCAAATCCACCTGCAGGGAAGAGTAGGTAGTGTAATCTTCGGGAGAAAGTCCCGTATCTTCCAAGAGTTCCCCTAATTCCGTGTCTTGATTGTCCCCCACCTTTAAGTCAAGGGAAAGGGGTTGACGGGACCTTTCCAAGTAGTCTCGCACCTGTTTGGGAGTTAGGTCTAATTCCTCGGCTAATTCGGCAATGGTGGCAGCGCGACCTTTATCTTGAGCTAGTTGACGCTGGGCCTTTTTGATTTTATTCAGTTTTTCGGTGATGTGGATGGGCAGACGGATGGTGCGACTTTTTTCTGCGATCGCCCGGGTGATGGCTTGGCGAATCCACCAATAGGCATAGGTGGAAAAGCGATAGCCTTTGGTGGGATCGAATTTTTCCACACCTCTTTGCATCCCAATGGTTCCCTCTTGGATGAGGTCTAATAAATCTAGATTGCGTTTTAGGTATTTTTTAGCGACGGAAACCACTAGACGCAGGTTCGCTTCTACCATCTTGCGTTTGGCGAAATCCCCTGCCCCCAATTCTCGACGGAGTTGTTCTTCACTAATTTCCGCCGCTTCTGACCATTGGCGATCGCTGGGTTCGCTGCCGAGTTTCGCCCTTAGGGATTCTTTGATTTTTTCCAGAAAAATTAATCTTTGTACCTGTTTCGCGTAGAGAATTTCTTCTTCATGGGTGAGAAGGGGAACTCGGCCAATTTCTCTGAGATAGGCGCGAACTGGATCGGTAAGGTTTTTCGAGGTTTTCATGAGTGCGCGTCGATTGAGGGTTGATATTCAGGGATTGATGGCGTTTTTCGGATCGCTTCCCCAAGGGGCAGTTAAGGAGATGCTATCAGGGTTTCTTCTCGTTTTGTAAAGATATTGGTAAGTGATTACTCAAGGATAGAGAGAAATCTAATTGACGATTTAATTGCCTCTATAGTCCAGTTTTTAGCTAGACATAGAGTTTTTGGGCATAAATGGCAAGTAGTGAGAACCTTGCTTATTTAACTAATATTACAACAATCATTAAATATTGTAAAGTTTATGAGATAAAAAAATCACCCCTCTCAGGAAAGCAGCAATGAAGAGGAGGTTTGAGTATCTCTACTCATAGATTACCCAAAGGTTTCCCATCAGGATGCAATCTAGATGACAAAATGAGCAATTTTCTCATTTAGCGATCGCAGATCGAGCGGTGAGGGAATTATAAATTATGAATTATGAATTATGAAGTGGGGAGATGGGGAGCAGGGAGCAGGGGAGCAGGGGAGAAGGGAGAAAAAGCTGACGACCGACTCCTGAACACAGTCTCCCGTCTCCCGCCCATTGACCTTGCCTAGCGGTTCAGGGGGGATTGTGTAAAAATAAGAGAAGATCGGTTTTTTTTTACTAAACCTATGGCCACTTCTTCCATTGCCGTTAGAGAATTACCTCTCTTTCCCCTACCCGAAGTTGTTTTATTCCCGGGTCGTCCTCTGCCCCTGCACATCTTCGAGTTTCGCTATCGGATTATGATGAATACGATATTGGAAGAAGATCGCCGTTTTGGGGTCTTAATGGTAGATCCGGCCACGGGAGAAATTGCTAAAGTGGGCAGTTGTGCGGAAGTTGTCCGTTGTCAACGTCTCCCAGATGATCGCCTAAAAATTCTCACCATCGGTCAACAGCGCTTCCGTGTCCTAGAATACGTCCGGGAAAAACCCTATCGCGTCGGTTTAGTGGAGTGGATTGAAGATGTCCCCACCACCCAAGATCTGCGACCTCTGGCCACAGAAGTGGATCGACTGCTGCGGGATGTGGTTCATCTCTCAGCCAAATTAACCGCTCAAAAAATTGAACTCCCCGACGATTTGCCCAGTCTTCCCCTGGAATTATCCTACTGGGTGGCGGGTAATCTCTACGGTGTGGCCGGGGAACAACAAGCTTTATTAGAAATGCTCGATACAGTCAGTCGTCTCCAACGAGAATCGGAAATTCTCACCTCGACCCGCAATCATCTGGCCGCTCGCACGGCTCTTAAAGATGCTTTAAATTAATGATCTGTAGGTTTTTCAGCTGCGGGAGAAGGAAATGGGGAAGTTATTTCAGTGAACAGTGAACAGTAATCAGTAATCAGTGAACTGATAACTCACATCTGAAAACTGATGACTTACCCACTGATAACTGATAACTGATAACTGTTAATCTGGGGATTACCTAATGTTTACCTTGATACAGTAAAGTGGGGTTAAAATTGTTAGCCCCTCACCCAGGAGAACTTTGATCATGTTGCTGACCTATAATCCCAGCGTCTCACCCTTCCGAGAAGACTATAGCGAGAGTCGTCGGCTCCATTTTTATGATCGCGGGGAAAATATTCCTCTGGTGGTTGATGGAGTCTGGCAAGTTTATCGGGGTATGGCGCAACTAAGTCAAGTATCTGAGAGTGGAGAGGAAATTTTACTAGGCTGGGTTCATTCATCCCACTTTTTCGGCTTAAATTTGACCCATCTAGAATCCTATCACGCCAGAGCCTTGTCGGAACTGTACCTAAAATGGTACACGATCGCCGAAGTAGAAAATTCGGCGGAATTAACTAGGATGATGTTAAATCAAATGATCCGTCGTCAACAACAAACGGAATCGCTTCTTGCGATCGCAGGACTGAAACGAGTGGAGGAACGTCTCCAGCAGTTACTACAGTTATTAAAGCGGGAAATGGGAGAACCAATCGCCCAAGGCAGTCGTTTAAAGATACGTTTAACCCATCAAAATCTCGCCAATGCTATCGCTACCACGAGAGTAACGGTGACGCGTTTGTTAGGCGAGTTTCAGCGTCAGGGATGGGTGAGTATCGATGGCGATCGCCATTTAATTATTCACGATTAAGTCAGACAATTTTAGTCAGATACCGCCATAATAGACTCCTTGCGGAGGTCCAATAATTGCCAAGCTAATTTAGCAGCCCCCACCATCCCGGCGCGATTACCTAACTCGGCCGTTAATACCTCTAATCCTTCTCTGGAACTAGGTAAAACCCGTCTTTCGATTTCTGCGAGCAGAGAGGGAAAGAAAAACTTAGCACTGGCGCTAATGCCGCCGCCGATAATTACCGCCTCTGGGGTGAGAACATAGAGTAAACTGGCGATACCAGCCCCCAGTAAACAACCGTAACCCTGCCAGAATTCTAAAGCCTCTCGATCGCCTTTTTCGGCCAATTCCGCCAATTGCTTCGGTTCTTTGCCAGTCATCCGGCGAATAGCTTGCAGGGAGGCGTATTGTTCTAAGGAACCCTGATTACCGCTATTGCACAATGGACCGTCAAAATTGAGGGTTATTAAGCCTAATTCTGCGGCTGTTCCCTTGCTGCCGACAAATAAGTGACCATCGAGGATAATTGCCCCTCCTACTCCCGTCCCCAAGGTCAACAGGATCAAGTTTTGAAACCGTTTGCCCGCTCCTAACCAAGCTTCCCCTAAACCGGCACAATTGGCATCATTGGCTAAAATTGTCGGCATTCCCGTACTTTCTTCTAACCAATCGGCGAGGGGAATATCCCGCCATCCTGCCAAATTAATCGCTATTTTGGCAATTCTTCCCTGAGCATCCGCTGGCCCCGGCGTTCCCACACCGATGGCTTGACAACTTTTATCTAAATTTACTTGACAAATGCCTTGATGTATGGTAAGGGCGACTTCTTTGGGTGTAGCGGGTTGGGGAGTGGGCAAGGTGAGAGATTCGATACAATTGCCCTCTTGGTCAAATTTACCAATTTTAATAGCCGTTCCACCTAAATCGACACCTATTACTGTTTTCACCATCGGGCTTTCCTTGTTACTCTGGGAATAGCTAGGTTTATTATCACTCTTTTTGGCGGTTTTTTTCGCGGTTAGATGTGATTGCCGATTCTCCTGGCTCTCTTGGGTTTGCTGGGTAAAATGTATTCTAAGATACATTCATGCTGGCGAGCGAGTGGAACGAACCACAAAGACAGAAAGGACACAAAGATTGATCGCTCTTATATAAGTTAAACTTATCACACAAAGAATAAGAGAGCCTTCTCCCTTCCTGATCGAGAGGATAATTCGGCTAAACCGGCAAGACTAGCTGATTGATTAGCCCAAATTTCTCCTATAGTTTGGATACCTGCAGCTTAACTCCTTATTTTTCCCCATTTCAAAAATGATCAAAGTTACCATCCCAACTCTCTACGATAGCGATTATCAGCTTTGGTTAGAAAATACTATCAACCAATTGCGTCAAGGGGATTTTCAAGCGGTAGATTGGCCGAATTTATTAGAGGAGTTGGCAGATTTGGGAAAAAGTGAACGACGAGCATTAGAAAGTTTATTAACTCGACTTTTAGAACATTTACTGAAGTTAACTTACTGGCAATCCCAACGAGATTATAATCAAGCTGGATGGAAAGGGGAAATTAGAACCTTTCGGAAACAAATCAAGAAAATACTGAGAGATAGTCCCAGTCTCAAACCCTATTTATCCGAGATACTTGAGGAATGTTACACTGATGCTCGGGAGATAATTATTGATATAACTGGATTAGATGCCAGTATTTTCCCCGGGGAAGTGTTAGCTAGTCTAGAGGAGATTCTCGATCAAAATTGGCTGCCGGATTTTGGGGAGACATAAACAGCGATAAATCTTCCCAAGCAAACTAAAGATTAGCTTCACCTACCCGGTTTACAGACATTATAGTCCTCGTGAGAGATCACTGCCTCCGGGACGAGCAGATTGCCGTGGTCGCGACAGATGAGGCGATAATTGCGGGTAACGGGGATACTGATAATAAAGCGATCGTGTCGCAATCGTTTACCGTGGAAATCTCGATAATTGCGGTGATTTTGTAATCCTTGCAGGATTTCCCTAGCTTTAAGTACCACATTTTTCGGTAATTCCCGCAGATCGATCGGATCTTGGGAAAAAGTGGCTTCCCAAGCATTTTTTTGACGTTTTCTTTCTTCCCAAGCGGCATCTAGTTGAGCGCAATGATGGCAGACTTGGCCATAACCCTTGTGACCACAGGGAAACTTTTTCTTTCTTCTGGACATAATAACCATCTGTCTGTGAGCCTGTGAGAGAGTATTCAAAAGCGGTAAAGCTTGCTTCACTTTTGGCAGATGGAGAAGAAAGTCTTTACCTAGTGATTATCTATACTTACCAGCATACAGGGATCGATACCTCGTTTGGCCATTGACCAGCAAGAAAGTTGATCTTGGCTAGTTAGGGCCTGCTGTCACCAACAGGATTAAGGGTGCTTAGAATAATTCCCATTCTTGGGTTCTTAAACGTTTGAGAATGGCCAAACGGCTACTAAAATAATTGGCGCAGAGACGACTATAATCGGTTAAACGCAGGTTATTTAAACTAATTGACCAAGACCAAATATAGGCCGCTTGGGTGAGATACTGAAGACAAGATAATTCACCATCGGTTAAAGGCACTGTTTGATCGTAACCTTGGATGAAACCATGGCGAACCTGGCGATTTAAGCCGGATTGTAGGGAAACTTGCAGAAATTTAGCGATATCAAAAACTCGCCAACCATAACCGCACTGATCGAAATCAAATAGGGTCATCTGATTATCAGGGGTGATATGTACATTACCACTATGAGGATCGCCCCAACAAATGCTCCAATAGGGAGATTCTGTCGGTAATTTAGCGGTTTCTTCCTCTATTTCCCCAATGGTTTCTAAGACACAGTCTAGGTCGGTCGGTCGTTGGTGCAGAAAAGGTGCGATAATTTGCAGGGAATCGTCGAGAAGATATTTGAGGTTGAGGGGATGACGATAGGCTAGGGGTTGAAAATCTGCTGTCACCCGATGTAAATTAGCCACGATCGCCCCTAAATGATAGGCTTGTTCTATATCTATGTCCCCAATAGCAATTCCTCCAGGAGCATAGGGAAAGAGGACGGCGTAACGTTTCCCTTCTGGGGCATTAATTTCTAGGGATAAATCACCGTTTTTGGTGCGAATTGGGGCGGCGACGGGAACCTGAGAGCGATCGAGATAATCTAATAATTCTAACTCGAAGTCGATTTCCATTTTGCTGCGCCAATGGCAGTGAGATACGCGCAAAATGTAGGGAGTTGTCAGGGTTTCGAGGAGATAGACATCACTTAAACCCCGATGCCAAAATTGACAATTTTTCGGTACATCAATCTCGTAACGAGAAAAAACTAAATCTGCTAGGGCAGCAGGAGCAAGAGTGGAGTAGAGTGTGGGAAAAGTCCATTCCCGGGTCTGAAAATTAGTAGCGGGAGAACTAGAAGGCAGTAAATTGAGCGAAGCCAGAAAAGTCGTCACGGTTCCCTCCCGATGCAAGTATGGACAACGCTCGCATCATCCTATTTTATAGGCCACATATATTACAAATCAGTTCGATCGCTCCGTATATTTCGCTACATTCCTCTGCAAGTTATCAGATTTGAGTTTTCAGTACCTACAGCAGTTATCTGAATGGTGAGATGGGAAGTTTTCGTTTTGGGGAGTCGGTCGTTAATACCAAATTAGGTTACACTTCATCTTTATGAGAAAAGCTGTACTAAAGTTGTTGATTCTTCGTTACTGAAATGACGTAGTTTATCTCGAAAATAGCCAAATTCATAGGTAATTGGTCGGGAATTGTAATCTTCTTTGTAATAAATCTGAAATTCAATGCTTCCTTCCTGACCCTGGGAACGAAGACGCTCAAAGCCGCCCCGACCTCGCGCATCACCAGCTTCTTCTACTCCTCCTTTAAGACAATCAGATAAAAAACCGAACGCATCAAAAAGTGTACTTTTTCCCACACCATTTTTGCCGATAACGGCCGTCATCGGTGTCAGAGAATCTCGATTTTGAGTGTTCCATAACTTGCCCAGGGTTATATCCTTGAGCGCTCGATAATTTTTAATCCTCAATCCCTCAATCCCTCAATTCCGGCCATTATTTAGTCCCGTTTCTCATTACTAAAGTAATTTGAGCAATTTCTTGATAGACTGATTCTAGAGCAGTTATTAATTACTGACCCGATTCGATCGCTCCTTCGGCCTCATGGACAATTGCCCTCAATCGATCTAAAGTTTTCTGGTCCACCTGGGTCCATAATCCCCGTTGTTGAGCCTCTAACAATCTTTCGGCCATATCTCGCAATGCCCAGGGGTTTTTCTCCTGAATAAATTGTTGTACCTTGTGGTCAAATAAATAAGCTTCGGCTACTCCCTGATAGATAAAATCCTCCACCAGATGAGTAGTGGCAGAGTAGGCAAAAATATAATCTACGGTCGCAGCCATCTCGAAAGCGCCTTTATAGCCGTGTCGCATCACTCCCGCTATCCATTTGGGGTTTACTACTCGCGAACGGTAAACGCGGCGAATTTCTTCCTCTAGGGTTCTGATGCGGGGATTTTCCGGGCGGGAATGATCACCAAAATAGGTGACGGGATTTTTGCCGGTTAATGCCCGGACACTGGCAGTTAAGCCGCCTTGAAATTGATAGTAGTCATCGGAGTCGAAAATATCGTGTTCCCGATTGTCCTGATTGTGCAGCACTATCTCTAATTCTTGCAGTCTATTTCTCAATACTTCCGGTAAAGAATGGGCAGTTCCTTGACTATCATAGGCATAACAACTCCAGTTAATATAAGCATTAGCTAAGTCTTGATCATTTTGCCAGTTTTGTGACTCGATTAACCCCTGTAAACCGGCCCCGTAAGCACCCGGTTTGCAGCCAAAGATTCTGGCAGTAGCTCTCAGTTTCGCCTCTTTTTCTCCTAAGCCCTGACTTAGCCAAAACTCCCTCTCTGTCTTCACTTTCGCCGCTAAAGGATTAATTTTTTCCTCTTCCTCTTGACAAGCTACCGCATTTATGCCAGAATTAAGAAGATGTAGTATGCTGGGGAAACTGTCCCTAAAAAAGCCCGATACCCGAACGGTCACATCAATGCGAGGACGGCCTAAGCTAGACGGGGTAAGGATTTCAAACCCGACCACCCGACGGAAAAAACCATCCCAAAGGGGACGAATTCCCAGTAAAGCCATGGCTTCGGCCACATCTTCGCCACTATTTCTCATCGTCGAAGTTCCCCAGATAGAAATCGCCAAAGTGCGGGGATATTCGCCATTTTCTTGGGTATAACGTTCAATTAGTGCCTCTGCGGCCTTTCTTCCCACTTCCCACGCGGTTTCTGTGGGGATTGCGCGGGTATCGACGGAATAGAAATTTCTGCCGGTGGGGAGAACATCAGGACGGCCGCGGGTAGGAGCGCCGGAAGCACCACTGGGGACGTATTGGCCAGCGAGACCTTTTAAGAGATAGGTAAGTTCATCGGGGGTTTGTTTTAAAGCAGGAATTAACTGATTTTCTAGCCAAACCAATTCTTTTGCCGTATTTTCGCCTACAGGTTCAATTTTCCGGCTAATTAAATCCTGAGCGAGACCTTCCAGATAAGTAGTAGTATCGTTATATTCCGTCAGGGGGTCGCAGTCGAGATGGAGGTCAAGGGCAAGGGAACGGGTTAAACCGGGGCGGTCGGGACTGGGAGAACGGGCGATCGATTGGATTAAATCAATTAACTGCTGACCCTGGGGACATTGACCGAAGATATGTAAACCGTCGCGGATTTGTGCTTCCTTGAGTTCACAGAGATAACCATCCACGAGGGTAAGAAATTGACTAAAGGAAGCGCTGGTCGCAACGCGCTCGCTACGCGAGATCGTGCCTAGCTCTCGATCGAGATTAGTTTTCGCCACCAGATCGTTAATCCGCTCGCGAATCAGAGCTAAACGAGAAGGATCAAGAGATTCTGCCTGATAATATTCATCGATGAGGGACTCTAACTTTTCCCAATCCCCATACAATTCCGCTCGCGTCATCGGGGGAGTGAGATGGTCGATGATAACAGCTTGGGAACGTCTTTTAGCGCTGGACCCTTCTCCGGGGTCATTGACAATAAACGGATAAAAATTCGGCAGCGACGAGAAAGCAATTTCGGGATAACAATGGGGAGAAAGAGCGAGACTCTTCCCGGGTAGCCATTCTAAATTGCCGTGTTTACCGAGATTAATCACAGCAGTGACTTGGAATTCCTGTCGTAACCAATGGTAAAAAGCGAGATAGCTGTGGGTAGGTTCCAGGTCGGGGGAATGATAATTAAGAGTCGGGTCAAGGTCATAACCGCGAGAAGGTTGAATACCGATAAAGACATTACCTAACTGGATGCCGGGGATAGGGAAATCCTTGTCTGGATATCCCCAACGGTCAAGCAGAGCGCTTTGATTATCGGGGGGAAGGGAGGAGAAATAATCTAGATATGCTTCTAGGGAGAGAGATTGATAGATAGGTTTTAATTCCCTTGTCTCCAGGTCATTAGTGATACCGGAAATCAGCAATCGCATTAATTCATCGCTATGGTCGGGGAGGTCGGTGAGGGTATAACCTTGGGTTTGTAGTGCGCGAAGAATTTCCAAACCACTAGCGGGAGTATCTAAACCGACTCCGTTAGCGATACGACCATCCTTATTCGGATAGTTGGGGAAAATGAGAGCAATTTTTTTCTGGGAGTTGGGAAGGGAGGAGAGTTGACAATAGTTTGCGGTTAAATCAGCGACAAAATCAACCCGGTGGGGGAGGGGTTGATAGATAACTATTTCCGTTTCTAGTTTGGGATGTCGGGTGAGGACAGATTTAAAGGAAATAGCGCGGGTGATAATTTTGCCATCCATTTCCGGTAAAGCGATATTCATGGCCACATCCCGGGGGGAAAGACCTTGATAACCCTGTTGATAAGCTTCTAAACTGCTGCTGCTGAGGATAACTTGGAAGATGGGTTTATTGAGGGACTGCCAGAAGTGATGATTTTGTTTGTCTTCTGGTCGTTGGATAGAGAAGCTAGTGGTGTCGAGAATTAGGTCTGGGGGATGCTGGGAAAAGAGGGTTAATAGTTCCTCTTGCACTTCAATTTCCCGCAGAGAGGAGAGAAAGATAGGGACAGTTTCAATATTTCTTTGGGTGAAAGCGCTGATTAAAGCATCGATAGCTTTGGTATTACCTGCGAGATAATGGGAACGATAGAAAAGTATCCAAGTCCGTGCTTGGGGTTGGGATAGGGTTGTCTGGGAATAGATTCCCAACCTAGGGACAACCCCAGGAGGAGAGGGAAGATAGTCGAGATGGAGACAGGTATGCGCGATAAATTTAGCAGCATTAATCCAGTTATCTATCCCTGCTTCCGTGAAATAGCACCATAACTGGTTAACAGTAGTCAGGGAAGCAGTGGAATGACTCATCAACTCTAAATCCGGTTTATCCTCTCCCGGGAGGACAAATAAAGTCGCACCGGTTTCCTCGACAATTTCCTTAACTACTTCCAACCCGTAGGACCAACTCCCCCGTCCCCCCAATAAGCGAAGAATAATCACTCTTGCTTGGGATAGTACCTTGTCCCCATAGTTATCGATACTGTATTGCTGCTGTAACTGTGATAAATTCAGGGCGCGAATTGCGGGAAAATTATCCGGTAGATGGTCGATAGCTGCCGCTAGAGTTTGAATATCGGTATCAGCCATGGTGAGGAGAACAATCGGGGCCGGATTTTGGTCAATAATAATCACCCCTTCGGTATCCGCTGTCCAACCACCCGCTTGGGGAGCAATACGGTGCATAAGTTTTGAGAGTCAGGTTAAATAATGATTAGGTTTTGAGAATCAGGGTCTCGATCGAGGGATCATTCTTAGGTAGATAGAGATGATTATATCTGTCTGCGGCAATTTAAAGAACAGGGAATAGGGATTAGGGGATAGGGGATAGGGATTAAGAAAAATCTTCACTAAAACCCAAACCCCAGTCCCCTTACTGATGACTGGGAAGTGGGAAGTGGGAAGTGGGAAGTGGGGGAATTTCAACTAAAACCCTATCACCCTATCACCCTATCACCTCCTGCCTCCTGCCTTCTGATAACTGATCACTGATAAATGATCACTGATAAATGATAACTGATAAATGATAACTGATAAATGAATGCTGCTCCCGCTTATGTTTGCTGTCAAGTGTTGTCATCTACTCACCTCCAACAAATTCGTTCTTGGTGGGGACAGTTGGCAATACAGGTGACAGCACCGAGGATTAGTCTCAGTGAAAGAGAGCTGCCCCTAAAGACGGGGGAAATCTATCAACTCTTGCTTTCCACTGACCTACAAGCTTTATTGTTAGCCAGTCCCCAAGCACATAACTTTGAGTACGAAGTCCGCATTAGTTTTGAAGCGAACACGATTAAAAACTTTCTGCAAGGACTGTCCGTCAAGTCTCTCCACAACCCAAAAATTCAGCAGGGTTATCAAATTTTAAATCTGCCTCTATCCAATAATGTCAGCAGTTTTCAAAATAAAATTTTAGTCAAAATTCTCTCGATAATTTCTTCTCCGTCTGCTGAGGGGGGTTGTCCCCGCATCTTCTCCGTTTGTCAACCGGTAGAAGCTGCCCTATCCCAACAAATCCAACAGGAAAGATTATTAAACCAAGTCATCACCCAGATGCGTCAGAGTCTGGAGATACCGGTGATTCTGGAAACCGTAGTCAGGGAAGCGCGAGAGTTTCTGCAAGTGGACCGATTGTTAATTTATCAATTTTTCCCCGGTACCGGCGAGGGAAAGGGAAAAATAACTTCCGAGTCGCGCATTTCTGACCAGATAAATTCGGTGTTAAATTTAACCCCCGAAGACGATTGTTTTTCCTATATTCCTCAATACAAGGAAAAGTATCGTCAAGGATTAATTCTGGCCGTGGATGATGTGGATGTTAACTATTCTTCTTCCTTCTGTTTGTCGGAATTTTTGCGACAACACCAAGTGCAATCAAAATTAATCGCCCCGATTGTGGTACAAGAAGAATTGTGGGGTTTATTAATTGCCCATCAATGTGGAGAAAAACGCCGATGGTTGCCGCAAGAAAAGAAATTTTTAGGTCAGATTGGTGAACATCTCGCCATCGCTATCTATCAAGCGCAATTATATTCTCAAGTACAGGAACAAAAAGATATTTTTGAACGCCGGGTAATAGAAAGAACCCAAGAATTACAAGATACTTTAATGGCCGCAGAAGCCGCTAACCTCTGCAAAAGTGAATTTTTAAATAATATTAGTCATGAGTTATTAACTCCCCTAACTTGTATTATCGGTTTGTCCAGTACCCTGCAAAAATGCTCGGCAGCTAATAATTTTTTACCTCCCGACAAACAAAAAAACTATCTAAAAGTTATTCAGGATAACGGCAATAAACTATTAGAATTAATCAATGATTTGCTTAATTTCTCGCAACTTTCGGCGGGGAAAGCTGTTTTAGATATTAAACAATTTTCGCTAAAATATCTCTGTAATCATGTTTTAGAGATTATTAAAACAGAGGCAGAGATTAAAGAAATTAATCTAATTTTAGAGATGAAAATAACCGAAAAAGAGCATTATTTTTATGCCGATTATGATCGAGTTCAGCAGATACTTTTATACTTGTTAAAAAATGCCCTGAAATTTACCCCCGAACAGGGTGCTGTCACGCTGAGACTGTGGAAAGAAGGCAGTCAGGTCATTTTTCAGGTAGAGGACACGGGCATCGGCATTCCTGCTCAAAAAATACCGCTTCTGTTTGAAAAATTTACCCAATTGGATGGCTCTCGGAAACGTCGTTATGGTGGTGTGGGATTAGGATTGGCTTTAACTAAACAATTAGTGGAACTCCATCGCGGCACGATCGAGGTAGAATCTTGCTTAGATAAAGGCTCCATCTTTACCGTCCGTTTACCTCAACAAAAGCCCCCTAAATCCCAACCCCAACCCTCGGATCATAATCCCCATTTTAATCACCACCATCCCACTATAGTGTTGATTGAAAGTGACGAAGAAATCGCCAATCTTATTTGTGAGTTATTGATGGTGGCACATTATCAAGTTATTTGGTTAATCGATAGTGTCTCCGCTATCAAAAAAATTGAGATCGTGCAGCCAAGTATTATAATTGTTGATCGAAAAATGCCCGATATATATCATCTCTGTCATCTCTTAAAAAAATCTAGCCAAACTCAAGCCAGTAAAGTGCTAATCTTGAATGATACCCCTGAAATCAGCGTTAATTTTCTCGGTCGTCATGGCATTGACGACTATCTCCTCAAACCGATTCAACCCTCCCTCTTGTTGGAAAAAATCCGCTATCTAACCGCTTTATAAGTAGGGTTTGCGGCAAAAAGTTTTTCGTGGGTGTGGGGTGTGGGGTGTGGGGTGTAGGGTGTAGGGTGTGGGGTGTGGGGTGTGGGATGCAGGGTGTGGGGTGTAGGGTTTTACCAATTTTCATTTTCTTTTTTCCTCAGAAAATAGGACTTGAAAACTAACTATTAAATAGCTAATTTTCAAGTCCTTAATTGCAGGAATCCTAGACTAAATTAACCTGAGTTCGGTTTAAGGGAATTTTGCCATAGCTTCCACGAAAGAATAGGAGTTTCAGGCTACGGTAGCATCAGGGTTTTAGCTTATCCCGAACTGAGGTTAAATTAGGATTCACTTTCGATATAGATAAATAACAACCCCATAACCACGGCTGGCATTAACCAACAGACGATCGGGATTAAAATCCAAGGCAGATAAGAAGCTGCGTAGTCACCAGTCATGTCAAATGCTCCTAGTAAAAAAATAAGGAAATGATAATCAGGTAGAAAAAGGGTTAATTATTGATTAAAAACCCCGCGCATGATGCCATCAACGACACCAAGATTTTCTAGGAGGAAATAGGCCACAAAAGCGCCACCCATACCACCAATAAAGAAACCGGCGGCGAATTGACTCCAACCCTCGGCCGATTTCAGCGGATCACCAGTAGCTGCCTTACCTTGGAAAGAGACAAGACCATAACTAGCTAAACAACCCGTAGCCAAGAGAACCATGGCTAAAGCGGGGATTAAGCCGCCAAGATTAGCATATTCCGAGTCTCTCAGGGGGCCCAGGACAACCCAGGGACCACCGAGGAAATAACCGTGGGCCATACCCACTTCTAGACCGCGCAGAATCGGGGCTAGACCGGGACGATAGGCAGGTAAGTTACCAATAAAAGCTTTGGTAAAACCAGAAGCGGAAATGGGGGTAGCTAGATGACCAATGAACGGATCATCATTGTAGGGTGTCACCACCTGTTTGTATCCAGTTTCAGCCATTGTGTTTGAGTTCTCCTTTTTCCGATCAACGGGAAAATTGATCATAAAACTTTAAGATTACACTTTAGGCCTAAGAATTACTTCAAGCAACCCCATCGATCGAGTTTTCAAGGGTTGACGGCTGAAACTCTCACAATTCGTTACATTTCTCTCAGAAGACGGGGGAGTGGGGAGTGAGGGAGAAGGGAGTGGGGGAGAAGGGGAGCTTTGTTTCAGTGTTGCCAAAGGCACGGCGTAGCCGTCCAGTAAACAGTGAACTGACAACTCACATCTGATCACTGATAGCTGATCACTGATCACTGATTACTGATTAAGGGATAATCAACACCGGACAGGGGGCAAGGTTAATAACTTTGGTGGTGACGCTTTCGGACACACCTTCGCCGGTTAATCCTAAACCGCGACAACCCATAACGATCAGGTGAGCATTAATTTCATCGGCCACATCACAGATGACAAAAGAAGGCATTCCCTCCCTTTCAATCATTTCCGCATTGATGTTAGCTTGGGCGAAAATCGCTCGCGCCGATTGTAACAATCTATCCACCGCTTCGATCGAACTCATCTTATCGTCGGCGGCAATTTCTCCGGTGGGTGTCGTTTCCACCACCGACAACAGGACCAAACGACTGTCAAAGATTTTGACTAATTCGATCACACTACTGGTAGCGTCACGACTTTCGCGGCTGTGGTCGATGGGAAATAAAATCGTCTCAAACATAATTAGCAAGTCTCTCCAATCAAATTTTTCTGGGCAAATCGGTCTTGGAACTGCAAAACTGATCCCCAAATCTGAAATAATCTTTGTCAAAGTAATTGCCGCAAGTAGCGATACCCTGATTTAATCTTTATTGTACGGTAAGCAATCTAGGAGGTTATGGGCTGTGCCAAAAAAAACAGTAGCGAATTTAACAGAGGCTGATTTAGCGGGCAAACGGGTCTTAGTCCGGGTCGATTTTAACGTTCCCATGGACAAAGCCACCGGGAAAATCAGCGATGATACCCGCATTCGGGCGGCACTACCAACCATTGAGGATTTAATTAAAAAAGGGGCTAAGGTTATTTTATGCAGCCACATGGGTCGTCCCGACGGTCAAGTTAAGGAAAATTTGCGTCTGACTCCTGTGGCTAAACGTCTCTCGGAATTACTGGGCCAAGAAGTAATCATGTGTCCCGATTCTATTGGTGAGGGAGTGACGGCAGCGATTAGCCAAATGTCTAACGGTCAAGTGGCCCTTTTAGAAAATCTGCGTTTCCACGGTGAAGAGGAGGCAAATGATCCCGATTTTGCCAAGCAATTAGCCGCTAATGCCGATTTATACGTTAATGATGCTTTTGGTACCGCCCACCGCGCCCACGCTTCCACGGAAGGCGTTACCCACTATCTCAGCCCCTCGGTGGCGGGTTATTTGATTGAAAAAGAGTTAAACTACCTACAAGCAGCTATTGAAACTCCCCAACGTCCCCTAGCGGCGATTATCGGCGGTTCTAAGGTTTCTAGTAAAATTGGCGTGATTGACACTCTATTAGAAAAGTGCGATAAACTGCTCATCGGTGGCGGTATGATCTTTACTTTCTACAAGGCCCGCGGCTTGAATGTGGGGGGGTCTTTGGTAGAAGAAGATAAGCTAGAGTTAGCAAAGTCCTTAGAAATCAAAGCGAAGGAGAAGGGAATAGAATTTCTCCTCCCCTCCGATGTTGTCGTTGCCAGCTACTTCCCCAAAAATGACAAACCCGCACCCGATACCCAAATTGTTAGCATTGATGCTATCCCTGACGGCTGGATGGGTTTAGATATTGGACCGGAATCGGTGAAAGTTTTTCAGGATGCTTTAGCAGATTGTAAGACGGTAATCTGGAATGGTCCGATGGGGGTGTTTGAAGTTGATCAGTTTGCTGTCGGCACGGAAGCGATCGCCCGCACTCTTGCAGATTTAACGCCCAAGGGTGTGACGACAATTATCGGCGGCGGCGATTCAGTTGCGGCTGTAGAAAAAGTCGGTTTAGCCGAGCAGATGAGCCATATTTCCACCGGTGGTGGCGCTAGTTTGGAATTACTCGAAGGTAAGGTTTTACCCGGTATTGCCGCCCTCGATGAGGCATAATAAGGGCTAATATCTAAGGTTGAAATAAGGTGGGTGCTGGCCCGCCTTTTTTTTATAAATTATGAATTGTAAATTATGAATTATGAATTATGAATTGGGAATTAGGAAGTGGGTTTTTACACTAAATCTGGTTATTAAAAACTGATTATTTATTCTCCGTTTTGCATGAGTGTCTCTCTTGATATGTAGCCTATACTCAACGGATTTATGATCATTAGGATATTTCAATCGCAGTAAAATCGACACGCTGATATAAATCTGTCAGGGATATTTGAAAATCTAGAGAAAACAAAGTTAAAATCGCTTCTTGATCGTGATAATCCCGGAATGCCCAATGATCGCCTCTTTTATGAAACTGTTCTATGTAATAACCATATTGATCGATTAAAATATATTCTTCAAAACTATTAAGCGAGCGATAAAACTTAAACTTATCACCCCGATTATAGTCTTGAGTAGATTTTGATAAAACCTCGATAATCACCTGTGGATTGGTAATCGTATCGGTGCGTCCTCTTTCAAGAATTGGTTCCCCCTTAACGATCATAATATCGGGATAGGTGTACATATTATAGGCGGGTATGGCCAAGCGTAGATCGTTGATAAATATATCATAGGCTTGATTCTGGATAGTTAAGGGAAATTTTCTACAGAAATTCAAGGCAATGCGATTATGGTTAGGAGTTCCCCCAGTCATAATAATAATTTCTCCATCTCGATACTCGTGTCTGTCGGTGGCGGTTTCCTCTAGTTGAAAGTATTCTGCGACTGTGTAGCGTTTCTCAGTGGTTGCGACCATATTGCCCCCTTGAAAGCAAAGCTCTGTCTTTATAATAACCTGTTTTCTGAAAAGGTAAGTAGCTGGTTATAATTAAATTAAAAATGGATTTTGCCTTTAATCCCCCCTTGATCCCCCTTGATAAGGGGGGTGTCTGATAATTTTTAACGCCTACCTACTTACAATTATCGGTTTTAATCAGGTGCTGACTCCTGTATAAACATCGAGAGACCTTGTTAACAAGGTCTCTCCAAAGTGGGTGGGATTATTGTTGCTAATTTGTTAATCCGGTTGGGATAATTTGAGGATAGAGCTAGTGACTTTCATGCTTTCTTGATAAAGCACGTCCTGGCCCCAACGCTGTAACTGTTTACCTAGCAGAGTTTCTGTTTTTTGGTCTTCCAGATGGGACACTTGTTCAACGCGGCAAGATTGGGCCCCTCCCGAAGCTTCCATCCGCATACAGCCAGTAGTTCCCGAACAAATTACCGTGCAACAATCGGCCTGAAGATTAGTAGAAGTGAGTTTAATACTAATCAGATCTCCTTGTACTTCACCCCAATCGGCCACGGGAACACCGGCTAATTCAGCCTCAATTAAACGCTGGTCCTGACCGAGGAAGCTAATCCGATGAATAGCGTAATCTCCCGACCGGTGACTATATCCCACCGGTCGCCATTGTAACCGGCTGGCCATCCAACCGAGGAACATAAAAGCTTGGCAAGGATTGCCCTTTTCGTAATCAATAGTGATGCGATCGACTTCCAGAATAGCATCCCGGCGCTCCGGTGGATCAAAAGCCTCGGCGGTTAGTTCTTGCCAAGGGGCGAGACGACTCCAGTTCAGGTCAGCTAATGGTACATCTGTTGCTAATAAATCCCCCACTTGCAGCAGTTCCGTTTCCGGTTCCCGAAAAGTGCTGGAATCGACGATAATCGTATCACATTGACTGGCCAGACGTTTAAATAGTCCATATTCGCCATCGGGACTGGCTTTCCACCAGAGAAATTTGGGCAAACTGGGAATAGTTAACTCGGAAATAATGCCGCCAATTCGTTCCAAAGCTTCCGCTGTACCGCTTAAAGTGACGTATTCACAGCAAACTAAAGTGTTCTGACTACGTTTGTTAACGGGACAATAGGCAGAAACAGAGGCTTTTACCCCTTCATCGGCCTCGGCGGTGGGACAGAGGGTAATAATGCGACAGGGATTGGAAGCAGCGATCGCATCTGCGACCCCAATCGCATCCAAATCGGCGGCGTATTGACGATGATTAGCCCCATCCTCGGCGTTTTTTTCCGCTGCCCAGGCCGCCCTTAGGCGGGCGACAAATTCATCGCTAGAAAGCCCAGTTACTTCTAGTTCTAGGTCTTTCTGGGCCACCTTGATTGCGGCGTGGGTCCGCGGACCGGCAATACCATCAATCGGGCCGGTGTAATAGCCGAGAAGGGTTAACAATTCCTGTACTGCGTCGGGTTCATAGACAATAAAGCTAAAGGTGGTGGCCCGGGTGGCGGCCATACCATCCTCATTATTATTATAGGATTGCCAGATATCGCGCAGTTCCTGCTCGATCACATCGATGGAAACATCTTTTGGTGCTTGCAGGGAGACAATGGGGGGGCTTTGGGTGGTCATGTCAGTTATCAGTTATCAGTTACCAGTTATCAGTTATCAGTTATCAGTTATCAGTTATCAGATGTGAGTTTTTAGTTTACTGTTTACTGATTACTGATTACTGTTCACTGTTTTAGAGTCGTCGCCAACGACGGCCATCGCGGTTAAGGAGAAATTCCGCTTCTGTGGGTTCCCAGGTACCCGCTTCGTATTGGGGTACGGAGGCGGGATCGGCGGGAGCGTCCCAAGCGGCGAGAGCGGGAGTAACGATGCGCCATGCTTCTTCCACCTCGTCAGAACGGGTAAATAGGGTTTGATCTCCCAGCATAGCGTCTAAAAGTAGGCGATTATAGGCATCAGCGCTGGTGACACCGAAGGAGGAACCATAACTAAAGTCCATTTCTACCGTGCGCGTGCGTAATTCTGACCCCGGCATTTTCGCCTCAAAACGGAGGGCAATACCTTCGTTAGGCTGAATCCGCATACTCAGTACATTTGCATTAGTTTGTTGAGCCGCCGATTGGAAGATTAATAACGGCACATGGCGGAATTGGATGGCAATCTCGGAAACTTTTTTCGGCAGACGTTTACCGGTACGCAGATAGAAAGGGACACCCTGCCAACGCCAGTTATCGACGATTAATTTCATGGCCACGTAGGTGGGGGTGGTCGATTCGGGATTAACCCCCGGTTCTTCCCGATAGCCCGGAATGGGTTTTCCTTTCATCCAACCGGCTTTATACTGGCCGCGGATGGCGGATTTTTCCAGGTTATTAATATCGGCCAGGTGAGTCGCTTGCAGGACTTTGACTTTTTCGCCACGGACACTATCGGCGTTAATAGCGTTGGGTGCTTCCATGGCCGTCAAGCAGAATAACTGCATCAGGTGATTTTGCACCATATCGCGCAAAGCTCCCGATTTTTCGTAATATCCGGCCCGCTCCTCCACTCCCACGGTTTCGGCCACGGTAATCTGGACGTGATCGATAAATTGACGATTCCAGAGGGGTTCAAAGATAGCGTTAGCAAATCGGAACACCAATAAGTTTTGGACGGTTTCCTTGCCTAAATAGTGGTCAATGCGATAAACTTGGTTCTCCTGACAAACCTCTTGTACGACTCGATTGAGAACTTGGGCAGAACTGAGGTCTTTGCCAAAGGGTTTTTCGATCACTAAGCGGTGTTTAATCGGGTCTTTCAGCATTCCCGCCGCCCCGAGGTTTTTCAGACCGGGGGGAAAGAAATTAGGAGAAACCGCTAGATAAAAGACTCGATTGCCGCGGGTTCCCCGGATTCCGTCTAATTCTTCCAGAAAGACTTTCATTTTGGCGTAACTTTCTGGGTCGTCCATGTTGCCGGGGAAATAGTACAACCCTTGGGCGAAGTCTTGCCAATATTCCTCACTACCAATCCCGTCGGAAAATTCTTCGATGCCTTGTCGCATCTGTTGGCGAAAATAATCATGACTCCACTCTCGGCGCGCTGTACCGACGATGGTTAATTCGGCCGGCAGTCGTCTTTCCCGTTTCAGTTGATAGAGGGCAGGAACCAGTTTTCTTTGGGTTAAGTCTCCCGATGCCCCAAAAATGACTAAAATTAGGGGTTCTGGGGTTCTTTCTTGTCGCAATCCCACTCGGAGAGGATTTTCGAGCAGCTTTACCATAGGATTTTGTCTAGCCGAGGTGCATTATTTTCCAGTCTAGCGAGAATACTCGACGGCATACCTAAAGTAAAAATTAATAACCACAATCAGTGATCAGTGATCAGTAATCAGTAATCAGTAATCAGTCATCGGTAATTGGATAATATCTTTAGGCCTTTTTGAGATCAAATAGTGCCGGGCCTGGGAGTGAGCGGGGGGAAAATGGGGGGACTTTTTCCCTGAAAATTAGGTAATTGACCACCCAAAAATGGGTGAAACCCCACAACCTACTCCTAGGAAAAACTTTTTGCCGCAAACCCTACTTATTTTTTGGCGGTTTTAACACAATCGAGGGTACGGACGATGGCGGCTGCTGCGTAGTTACGACGGGCGGGGTCATTTGGTACAAAAGAACTACCCTGTTCGTTCAAGGGAGAGGCCACACCGCAAAATCCCGACATCTGGGTAATTAAACTGGCAGCCCAATGACCGGAAGTATCGGAAAAATTGACGGGGGTTTTAGTTTGGGCTAAATCGGGGGCTTGTTTTTGCTGAGTTTTCAGGTAGGTGGCGGCCTGTTTCAGAATCGCCATCAATTCGGCCCTGGTGATGGGGTCGGTGGGACGGAATTCGCCGTTAGCTTTGCCGGCAACAATACCATTGGCCCGGGCCCATTGGATTTTTTTGGCACTCCAGCGCGTCGCTTCTACGTCGTTAAAACTGCCGCTGCCGGGGGGAATCTCTTCTAGGTTAATTTTGGTAACAGTTCCCATCCCTTCAATAATCATCGAGACGAATTGTTCCCTGGTGACGGGATTTTCGGGGCGGAAGGTGTTATCTTCTTTAAAACCGGCCACTACCCCAAGCGCGATCGCTTTTTCGATCTCAGTTTTATAGATATCGCCGCTAATATCCCGGAAACTGGCCTCAGCACTGGGGGGAGGAGTGGTTTCGCTGAGGGGAGGTCTGCCGGTGGCTGCGAGAACTTCCGCTTCTTTGCCGCTAAAGTAGAAGTGGCCTAAACTTTTGCCTTGGAAAGTACGACGGCTAAATCTCCAACCCGGTTCGAGGATAATTTTCATAAATCCTGTTTGCATTCCTCGGGTTCTTCCCACCACTAATTCCGGTCTGCGAGCATCCCGGGGAGTTCCCACTAAGTATAATTCGCCATTGCGTTCCACAATGCGCAGGATGTAATCTAGCCCAAAATCCCGGCCATCGAGACGGATAGAATAACCATTACTATCGGTGGCGCGGCGACAAATGCCAGTAAAGTCAAAGTTGAGGAGTAGAGGGTCGATCATGACGGGATTTGAGCCGCTTTCGCTCCAACACTTCTGTTTTCCCTGGATTTGTTCCAAGACTAGCAGGTCAAATTTATTACCTCCGTAGGGACGAGCGATCGCTACTACCTGGGTCTGCTCGATGTCCTGTTCGTCAAAGTTGGCCGCTGGTGTGGCAGTTATGCCCAAGGTCATTAGGGCGGTTAGGGCGATCGATAATCTGGCTTTCATGATCTTTATCTATAAGACGATTTTTGCAGTAAAAATAATAGACGTGCTAATCCCAATATTCTAAGACTGAATGCTTCCGGTCCTTGTTCCAGACTGCGCCGGATTGTTGTCTGTCTGCACAACTTTTCTCTCAATCTTCAATTTCCGAACCTATTGATCTGAGCAATATTCTGATGGAACTGTTGGGTTGACCAATATTAGCTCGGTTAGCTGTTGAAACTGGGGAGATTTTGGCGAATTGTTGAAAATTTTAGCCAGCCATTCGAGTCTTAGGCTAAGATGGGGAGAGAGGCTTTTAATTGGCCGCAGCCCTTGACTTCCTCACAGGATTTAAGCCCAATAATTGCCTAAAAAATTGCAATTAATCGATTGAGGGCTATCAGTGCTGCGGTGAATTATCATAGTTCATTAGCTCTGGTGAGCCATTGCCCTTTCTTTGGTGTGTGTGAGGTAAACAATTATGAGTAACTCCCCTGGCGATCCTTCTCCTCGTCCTAATCTTTTTCTGAGTATCGGTCGATTTGTCCGCCGGCCTTCTACTTTAATAGTCGGGGGAATTACTCTCCTAGGAATTACCTCCCTTGGCTATTTTACGACTCGTTATTTAGTTTATGAACGTCTCACCCCAATTTTAGACAATATCTTCAGTGAAATGCTGCACAGACCTGTCAGGGTAGGTAAGATAGAGGGCTTTTATTTTAATCGCATTCGTATCGGTAAATCGGAAATTCCAGCTACGGCCAATTCTGCTGATAGTTTATCCATTGATGCGATCGAATTAGGATTAAATCCGCTGCCCTTACTTTTAGGTCTGCCGCTGCCGGTTGATGTCAAGTTAATTAATCCCAGTATTTATCTCGATCAGGATAAAAATGGTCAATGGCTCGATAATTTAGAAAAAATAGCTAGTAACTTAGATCGGGAAGCACCCATCAGGTTAAATCTGGGTTTTCAGGTGGAGAAGGGAGATATTACTATCCAACCCTATGCCCTGAAAAAACCGATAGAAATTAAGGCCGATGGTCAGGGAAGATTCATCGATAATCAAAGGCAGCCTCTCACCTACGATTTTAGCGCAGAAATCCTCAAAAGTCAAGTAAAAATTGCAGGAGAAACGGCGTTAAAAACGGGTGAAAGCCTAACTAATCTTCAGATCGACCGTTTAAACT
The DNA here is from genome assembly GCF_020245605.1 of Microcystis sp. M061S2. Lineage (NCBI taxonomy): Bacteria > Bacillati > Cyanobacteriota > Cyanophyceae > Chroococcales > Microcystaceae > Microcystis > Microcystis sp. M061S2. The sequence continues at coordinate 25,424 of NZ_JADBUP010000015.1, forward strand.
TAGGTGAACTATTAACTTTAATTCCTAATCGCAATTTTCAATTAAATCAAGGACAAGTAAATGCTAATATTGCTCTCAATATTCCCAGTTGGGCAAAGCTAAATCAAAGTCAAGGTAATGGCAATTTTCAGGTGACGGAAGTAGCGGGAAAATTCCAACCTTTCCAGTATCCAATTAAGCTAACAACTAAGTTAAATTTACAGGGAGATAAAGTATTAGTTGAACAGGCGAGCGCAAGTATTGGCAAGATTAAAACTGAGGTAAGAGGAGAAGTAAATTGGCAAACCGGTTATCATCTCAAGGTCGCTCTAGAATCGGTGGATTTACAACAGCTTTTAAGAATTATTTATCTGCAATCACCTCTAGATTTACGGGGAGAAGCACGATCTACTTTTCAAGTGACGGGAAAATTAGATCAACCTCTAATTAAAGGAACCGTTAGCAGCAGCAAACCGATTATTTTTGAGCAAATTCCCATTCAATCAATAACCAGTAATTTTCAAACAAATCTCAATAGTCTTAATTTAGATAAAATTCAAATTAAACCCGTTGCAGGTGGAGAAATTAAAGGAGAAGGAAAATTGCAGTTAAATATTCTGCAATCCCTGCAAAAAAATCAACCTCTTGACGGGACAAAAATGCCGATTAATTTGAATTTACAAGCGCATTTTCCCACGAGAAAAATTTTATCTCAATTGGCGACAATTCCCGCTAAAATTAATATAAATGATCTGCAAACTAATATTAAAGCTAGGGGGAGTTTGGGACTGCCCCAATTATTAATTAATTGGCAAATACCCACGGTTAATCAGTCAGGATTAATCAATGTTGCTGGGGAGGGTAAAGTATTTTTAGGGGGCAACAAAATAAATTTAACCGATACGGTCATTAAAACAAATGGCGGCAAACTACAGGTTAATGGTAATGGTGATTTTACTAGCAAATTAGTCCAGGCAAAAATTACGGGTAATAACTTTTTATTGACTCCTTTTGTGCCTCTTGTTTGTCAATATTTAGATAGCATTTGCCCCTACCTAGAAACATTAGAACCCTTAAATTTAGAGACAGCTAATATTCAAGTTAGTGGCAAAATTGACCAACTTAATATTAACACTTTAAACGGAGTTGCTAACTTAGAAATTAGCAGTAAACAAGGCACAATTTTAGTCAATAGTCAAGTATTGCAGGGAAATCTTCAGGCTAAAGCTGTCTTAGCGGGATTGCCGATTAATTCCCTATTGCCTAACTTACCAACCCAGGTTAAATTAATGCAATCGCAGATTAATTTACAAGGTTATTTAGGGGAATTACTAAATAATAAAAATAATATTTTCAGCAGTTGGCAAGGTCAAGGTAATATGCAATTATTAGTAGATAATAATCCTTTAATTGCCACAGCCAAACTGAATCAAGGTTTCCTGACAGGAACAGTTAATACCAGTGGGATTAGTCTTAATCCTCTAGTGGAAAATTTAACAGTTCCCGTCAGTTTAGGCAGGGCAAAAATCAGCTTTGCTGGCAGGATAAATTCTCTGATTAGCGGTACTTTAACGGATTTACAAACTTGGCGCGGAGAGGGAGATATACAGTTATTTGTTAATAATCGATCCCTAAAAACTACCGCCCAACTGGAACAAGGTATTTTAAGCGGTATAGTTAATACGGCTGGCATTAACTTAAATCCGTTTTTACCCAATATAAATATTCCTGTTAGTCTAGGGAAAACCCAAGTCAATTTCACCAGTGCAATCAATAATTTACTAGCGGGAAAAATCCCTAATTTGTCCACCGTCAATGCTAGGGTAAATACTCGGTTGTTAGTGGATAATAATCCGATTAATACTGATATTCAGTTAAACAACGGGATTTTTAATATTCTCAGTAGCTTAGAGAATTTTCAGACTAATATTCCCATACCGTTGAATATTTCCCAAACCAGGTTTCAAGCAACAGGAAATGCCCAAACTATTTTCGACTCCCTGCTAGAAAAACGACTCAACTTAAGCAGTATCAAAGCAGTTTTTAACTCTCGTATTAATGTAGCTAAAGGAGAAATTAAAGCTAAGGGACAACTGAATAATAATTTCTGGCAAAGTGATATTATTGCCACTAATCTTGATCCCGCTGCCGTACTAGGGCAATTGCCAGGAATAAAATCAATCTCGATTCCTAACTTAGATTTTAGGGCCAATTTAGCGGGAAACATTAAAGAAATTTGGCAGGGAGTAACACCAATTCAGGTTAATAATCTCTCGGCACAGTGGGGAGAAAATAGCTTTGATGTACGAGGAAATATTCTTTTAGCTAATCTTATCAGTCAACCCGATATCGCTGAGGTTAACTTAAATCTACAGGCAAAAACTGACTTTTCTACTATACCCTTAGATCAGATTATATCGCTTTTACCGATCGAGCCTCGTTTGAAACCCAGAGAATCGACACTGACAGGGTTCGGAGAATTTCAAGGACAAATCACAGGAAAAAATCTCTTAACTGCTTGGCAAAAAGTGGGAAATATACAAATCAAAGGAGATATAAATTTAGCTAACTTTAGCATTAATGAGCGACTCTTTGAACCTATCTTAAAAGGAAGTATGCAAGCAGGAATCGGTCAAAATATTAGTTTAAATCTGCGGGGAAATCAGGACATTATTGACCTGACTTTCGATCCTTGTCAACAAAATAATTGTCTGCTGCCCTATCTTCCTTTAGGGATAAATATTCGCCAAGCTTTTGGAAATAAAACTCCTTTTCTAGCAACAGCTAAACGAAGCGGAGAAAATTTAAATGTTCAGATTGCCGATTTTCCCCTAGAAATCCTGAAAATATCTCCCACGGCAGCCTACAATATTCCGGGGATTATTGCTGGACAAGTGAATGCTAATCTAGACATCAATTTATTGAACTTACAGGGACAGGGACAACTAGAGATTAATCGACCTAGTTTAGGTAACTTAATCGGGGAAAAATTAACGGCAAATTTGGTTTATCGGGATTCTATAGTTCAACTGCAAGAAGGTAGTTTACAAGCGGGTGCAAGTGAATATAATCTGCAAGGTTTATTTAATTGGCAAACCCAAGCAATAGAAGCTAAACTCAGGGTAGATCAAGGTTATATTCAAGATTTATTATCAGTTGCTAGTATCTATGATTTAACCAGTTTAATCAACTTTTTCTCCTCAGAGAATAACCCAGCTATTCAACTTAGTCCCCTAGAAGTAGGTAATCCCGAAGCTTCCCTAGCACAACAGGTAAATTTGCGGGCAAAAATTGAAGAAATAATCCAGCAATTAGCAGGGGAAAGAGGGGTAGTCGGGATACCTTCCGAACTAGATTTTCGCGGCCGTTATCAAGCAAATATAGCCTTAAATGGGACTTTAAAAAATCCCGATCTTAGCGTACAATTTCAGGGCAATAGATGGGAATGGCGACCCCAAAGACCGACAGTAAATATTGTTAACCCTCTGGGAATTGTCACCACCGATACCCAATTAATTCCGATTGATGAAGTAACAATTAATCTTAACTTAAATCGTCAGTTGCTCAGGATAGAACCGATTAGATTAAAATCACGAGATTCTTCCGTATTTTTAGCGGGTGATTTTTCCCTAAAAAAAGTAGAGGGAACTTTTGCCGTGGAAAATCTTTCTCTCGATCTCTTGAGAAATTTTGTGCAGTTTCCCTTGGATGTATCCGGTAGTCTAAAAACTCAAGGACAAATTACAGGAACCTTATTAAATCCTCGTATTCAGGGTAACTTTGCCTTTATTGATGGTGCAATTAATGCCCAAAATATTAATCAAGATATAATTGGTTTATTTACCTATAATCAGTATCGTTTTGATTTGCGGACAACCTCCTCCGAATCAATCCAACTCTATGCCAGCATTCCCTATCCTCCCTTACCGGGTAATGATCAATTAAAAATCCAAGCAAAATTGGGAACCGATGCAATCAAATTAATTGAAGCTATCAGTCAAAACGCCATCGAATGGGTTAACGGTGAGGGAGAGGTAGTTCTTTCAGCGACGGGAAGATTAGATATAAAAGAGGGTTTAAAAATCAAAGATTTAGAAGCAAATGGTATAGTTACTCTCAATAATGCCGCTATCCGCAGTGTTGCTTTTCCAGAGATTTTAACCGTAAATGGCCGCATTGGTCTAACCCCTGAAAGCTTAACAGTAGAGGAATTACAAGGCTCGATCGCTGATAGACAAATTTCTGTGGTGGGAGTTTTACCTTTCTTTCAAGCCATCAAAAATAATCCTAATCCCTTAACAGTTAATATTCAAGAGGGAGATATAGCAATTAATGGCCTTTATCGGGGATTAATTGCTGGGAATGCCATGGTAACGGGAACAATTCAGCAACCAATTATCGGGGGTAATGTGCGTCTTTCTCGGGGTAAAGTTTTTCTTCCTCGCACCGCAGAAATTAATCAAGAAACGGATAAACCGGTGAGTCGCTGGCTGCAGCCTCTCAACATTCCTCAGGCGACAAATATTACTCCGGTTTTAAATAATTTCCAAGTGTCTTTAGCGGGATTATCAATCGAACAAGAACCTTTGTATCAATTTGATTTTAGTGGTGCTTTAACCTTGAACGGTCCGCTCACTCCACTGGAGAAATTACAAACCAATGGAGTGATTAATCTCGAGCGAGGACGGGTTAGTTACATCGATACTCGTTTTCTTCTTAACCGACGCAATCAAAATGTTATTGTTTTCGATTCTAGTCGCGGGTTGGGACTTTTTAATCCCTTTGTTGATATTCAACTGCGAACAATTCTCAGCGAATTTTCTCAATCTCGCGATTTTGCTATCTCCCGTCCGGGGGGGGATTTTCCTAGTAATGAAATTCCCGATGATAGCCTCAATCGCATTCAAAGGATTGATGTCACCCTCAGCGTTGAAGGGGAATTAAACCGCTTGCTACCAAATTTAGGACGTAATATCAATGAAGTGTGCCAAATTCGTCCCGATAGTCCACCTTTTCCCCTGGAGGAAAACTATACAGATACAGAATTACAAAAAGCTGCTAATTGTCTACAAGCAGTGGCTTTTGCTAGAGGTGAAGATGAGGGATTGATTAATACTCCTCTAGTTAAATTAACCAGCACTCCTCCCCGCAGCCAAGGGGAAATCGTTCGACTTTTGGGGGAACAATTGCTGTCGGTTTTTAATGGTTTACAGGGAAAAAATACAGAACAATTAATTCAATTTGGAGTGGTTCAGTTGGCGATTCCCCTTTTAGCGCAAGGAGTCGTGTATGATGTGGAGAATGCGGTTAGTAATGTGATCGGAGCAACGGATTTTAATATTCTTCCCAATTTGGAAACCGTCTATCGAGTTAATTCCCAGTCTTTTATCCGCTTTTCCTACGATTACAATTTGAATGAGTTTACCGTCCGCTATCAAACTCAATTTTAAAGTAAGATGGCTGGATAAAGCGGCAAAATCGGGTTATACTTAATTACTAGGAGAAAACCTATAGCTAGCTACAGCACTTATCTTAATGGTGAGGTATGAGATTTTCGGTTTGGGGAGATGGGAGACAGGAAAAGATGCCCTATTAGGTTACACTTGATCTTGAGCAGAAACGCTTTAGGAAATAAGAAATAGTCTTTTGTTACTTTTTACTTGACCTTCCATGATTATTCGCGAGGCTAAAGAAACAGATCTACCAACAATTATCGATATCTATAATGCTGCTGTTCCCACTCGCAAGGCAACCGCAGATTTAAAGCCTATTTCCCTCGAAAGTCGGCGAGAATGGTTTAAAAAGCACGATCCTGAACAGTATCCCATCTGGGTAATAGCGCTCGAAGGTCGGGTGGTGGGTTGGCTGAGTTTACAGATGTTTTATGGTCGTGTCGCTTACCAAAAAACGGCAGAGGTTAGTTTATATATTTCCCCCGATTATCAAGGTCGTGGAATCGGTAAATTATTAGTAGAATATGCCCTGAATTGCTGTCCAAAATTGGGTATATCTAATCTTATCTGTATTATTTTTGCCCACAATCAAGCCAGTATTCGTCTCTTTGAAAAATTCGGCTTTCAACGATGGGGTTATTTACCCCAAATTGCCGCTTTAGACGATTTTCTGGCTGATGTGGTCATTTTAGGGAAAAAAGTCGCTTAAATAGGCAATTTTCCCCATAGCTAGACTAAATTCTAGACTTAATTGAATATCAGCATTTTCTGGTTCGCCTAGAGATGATTTCTGGGTGAGAGAAAAGAGATAGTCTTCATCACCCTTCCTTAGCATAATTTTTTCTCATCAAGAAACTACTATCAAGGCTTAAGTTTTCTTACCAGACTCAGTTAATTTATCGATTAGGTCAAGCTTTGTATCGAGAGCATCCCAGATATCCTATACTTATTTTACAGCGTTTCCGATCATTTACCTGGAACCTTGCGCCATGTTTGCCTTAGTTTCAACAGATAAAATCGAGCTACCGGCGGTGTCCTTAGTGAGATTACCTGCCACCTGGCTAGATTATCAAACTTTGTCTCGGCAAAGGGGCGACAATTCTCGGCCTAAAATCAAATATCACAATGGAGAAGTCTTGCTTATGTCTCCACTTCCTAAGCATGGACGTGATGCCCATTTAATTGCTAATATTATCATCACCTTATTGGATTATCTGGGCCGTGAGTACGAGGCTTTTACTCGCGTAACCATGGAATTACCAGAAACAAGTGGTATTCAACCAGATTATAGTTTTTATATTGACCATTGGCCGGCTATAGCAGGGAAAGCCAGAATTGACTGGGCAAATGATCCTCCTCCCGATTTAGTATTAGAAATTGATGTCACCAGTTACTCGAATGTGGATGATTATCTGCCTTATCAAGTACCTGAAATTTGGTTGTATCGTCAGAAAAATCTCTATATTTATCGGCTAGAGAATCAAGAGTATATCCCTCGCCATCAAAGTCAATATTTTCCTAACTTTAACCTACAAAATCTAGTTTCTTTCTGTGGGGAAATTGCCGACAATCGCAATAGTAGTATGGCAATTCGTCAACTAAAACAACATCTCGAAGATTTTTATAGTATTTAAACTAATTTTTCCCGCTGACAGCCTCTTTCATGGCAAGCAAGTAAATCCTCCCACTCCTGTTTCCTCTATCTAACCATGAATAATTTTAAAATACTGCTCATCGGTTACGGTAATACTTTAAGAAATGATGACGGAGTGGGAGTGAGAATAGCCGAAATTATTGCCGAGGAGAATTGGCCTCATGTGCAAGTCATCGCTACCCATCAATTGACTCCTGAGTTAGCAGCCGATATAGCTGATGCTTCCCTAGTTATTTTTGTTGATGCAGTATTATCTAATCAAACCGATATCCAGATAGAAAATTTAGCAGCAGTTACGGAATGGAATAATTTAGGTCATGCAGAAAGTCCCGCTTCTTTATTAGCATTAACTCAAGCAATTTATCAACAAACCCCCAGGGCCTGGGGAATATTTATTCCTGCTATTAATTGTGAATTTGGTGAAGAATTATCAACAATAACTCAAAAGGGCTTGACAAATGCGATTAAAGCTATTAGAAAAATTATTACTTCTGAGGATTTGACTGAATACCAAAAGCAGGACTTTGATAATCTTCCGGCAGATAATTTTCAGGAATAGTGCTGTGATTGCCATCCCGGAGAGCCTTGTAGTGAGGAGACATAATTTCGATACCGACTTCGTTACATTTATCCTGAATATTTTGATGTAATTCAGAATAAATATACACCATTTTGCTAGGATGATCGGTGTAGGCATTGAGCTGATAGCTGACATAAAAATCATCGAGACTGGTTTGCAAGACAAAAGGAGCAGGTTCTGAGACAATAAATTTGGTTGCTAAGGCTGCTTCTTTCAGGGTTGCGTGAACCTTACGCCAAGGTAAATCATAACCGAGAGTGACTGTGGTTTGCAAAATTAAAGGCTGTTTGAATTCCCTTTGAGAGACAGTAAAGTTAATCACATTGGTGTTTAACAGCGATGAATTAGGAATCGTGATAATTCTATTAGCCGGTGTGCGAATACGGGTGACTAATAATCCTTTTTCAATCACATCTCCAATAACATCACCAATAGAAATTTTATCTCCTAGTTGAAAAGAGCGGGTATAGATGAGGATAATTCCTCCCACCACGTTAGCGATAGCAGAGGTGGAACCCAAGGAAAATAGCACCCCTAAAAATACCGACACCCCCTGAAAAGCAGGAGAATTAAATCCGGGTAGATAGGGAAAAGCGATGACTATAGCTAAGGCAATTATCAGCAGTGACAGTAAATTATAGGTTGGTTTTGCCCAATCGGGATAGAAACCATTAATTACTAAATTTTCTCTTTCCAATCCAGTGAAAAATGGTTTAATTGCTCTCAACAGATAGTGAGTTATAAAAACAATTATCAGTATAATAAAAATATTGGGTAAATATTTTGCTATCTCTTGGGAAATAACTTCCAAAGCACTAAAAAAGTATTGCAGAAAACCATCACCAAATTTTCTAGTCCAGGGAAAAAGACGAAGGACAAAAGTTAAATAAAAATAGAGAATAGTTAAAATAATTAGAGTTCGGATAAATTGCAAAACTCTTAGGGAAAAAATTCCTATTGTCTGGGAACTAATAATCTCAAAATTTTGGAATACGACCCCAGGAACTAGGGAGGTGATTAATCTCTGAATCTGGGGAAAAACCCGCGAAGATATAAAAATTATTACCCAGAAAATTAAGACCGTGGCTAAGGTAGCACTTACCGTCAAAGTTGCATCTTTGAAGAGGTTATCCGGTTGACGTTCTTGACGATAACGGACAATGGCCGCTTTAATCTTTGCTAAAGCTCGTTCGGCCAATACTTCTTGACTTACCGCGTGTAATTTGGCATCTTTAGAAGTAATAGTAGCAATAACCGTATCTGCCAAAATAATCGACGGGTTTTTGTCTTCAGGATCGATTTTTATGGTTAAATCTTCAGGAGAAAGGACATCGTCATCGGCAATTTTTTCAATTCTGGCTGTAATCGATTTCGCTCTTTCTTGCGCTGAAAAAGAACCTATTCCTTGCCGAATCGTAAAAAGTTCTTGATTATCAAGCATGACGGGAAAAACTTCTCCCAAAGTTTCCAGGGGTGTTTCCTGTCCTTGTTTAGCAGGATTATTCTGGGCCGCTATCATGAGGATGGGGGATAAAGTCAGTAACAAAACTAAACAAAACAGCCCTAGGTAACGCCAGATTTTTTTCATCTTCTAAGCCACAATTGCACAGGAGCGATCGAGTTTAATACCTCTTTTTTTCATCGTAGCATGGAATAGTTCTGTGGATAACACCTGTTCCACCGGATAAATCCCGGCTTTTTGGAGTTTTGCCGCTAAAATTAATTCTGCCACGCTGCCAGTTCCCCAGCCGGCTGCTTGAGCAGTATTCTCGTGAACCATAGTTGCTTGATAAACTGCTTTTTGCTGCCCTTGCCATCCGGCCACTTTTGCTAACATTGCCACCCCAATTCCCGAAAATTTATCGGTTACTTCTGTCATGCGATAACTAACTTGGGAAAAAAACTCGATTCCCCGAGAACTTTCTACCCAAGCATCGGGAAAAATATGGGCAGTAATCCAAGTTAAATGATTATAAAAATCGGGAATAGAACCAAATTTTGTGATCACATTTTGCACTTGAAAAGATTCAGCAAAAGTATAGGTTTCTGGCATATCAAACCAATAAACACCAGTTTTACCCAAAGGAGCGGGAAAGTCAATTACTTCTCTAGCAGTATAGGGTTTAATCTCTTGCCATTGTCCCTCAATCCAAGCTAAAAAAGGCTTTTTTAAGCCGAGAAAAGTAGTCCGCATCACAGTTAATCCCGCACCTCCTGAACCAGCTACGGCATAATTTAAACGGATCGTTTCTACCCTATCTAATTGTTCCACTCCCTCCCGCACTATACTATTAGAAATACCAGGAAAAATTCCCGTATTAACCACGGCAGTTATTCCCGCTTTTATCGCTAATTCTCGATAGGGAATTAACTTTTGATAAAAAGAACGATGATCACTAACATCAATATAATTGACTTTTTCTTCGATGCAAATTTTTACTACCCTGCCATCGCGATAATGAAAGGGACCGGCACAATGAATGACTAAATCACTATTTTTAATTGCCTGTCTAAGCTTGTCTATTTCTTCTAAATCTAAAGCCCAAAACTGCATTCTTGGCAGTAATTTAATGGCTTTTTCCTTGCGTCCTGTGATAATAATTTTAGCTGAAGTATGATTAATAATATCTAGGGCGACACTTTGACCAATGCGACCGGTGCCACCTAAAATTAAAACAGTTTTTTCCATGGCAACTATCAATAATATTTGTTGCCCTATTATAGCATCCTCTTGGTAAATTTGCCCATTTTCCAAGATGAAAATTTTAGAATAATTCCAACTTATTTAATGCGTCCGAGGGGCAAGAAAATGGTTAAAATCTCACCTTCTTCAGGTTTTTGACGCACAATAAATTTACCTCCCAAAGCTTGAAAAAGGTTTTTAGTCACCTTCATATTCAGACTTAAACTACCCGTTTCTGGTTGAAACATTAAGACTTTTCCTAAAGCTTTGAGAGTAAGATTCGGCGATTGTACCCGAGTTTGGAACTGCATTTTTAATTGATTTCCTGCCGTTGATATATGTACCTGCAACAGGCCACCACTAGCCATACTGCGAGTACATTTTTCCACGACTCCATTTAACATTTGATCCAATAAATTCGGGTCACTAATTACCGAAGGCAATTTTTTCGGTACATTAACTTCTAAATTGACATTGCGCCGTTTAGCTTGTTTTTGCCACCGGGGAATACTATCTTGAAAGACTTTTTCTAGAGCAATTGGAATTAATTGAATCGGTTTATCCCCCAGAGGATTAATACCCAATTCTGCGGCTCGGAAAATTAATTCCATGCGCTGAATTTGTTCACTACATTCTAAATCGATTGTTTCTAGATATTTCTGCACATCTTCCGTTACTTTTGCCCGTTTTAATAATAATCGGGTAATGGTGCGAATGGTGGTTAAAGGGGTGCGAATTTCGTGGGTTAAAGCTCGCAATAATTCCAAATCACAACCCGATTCTAAATGAGAATTATCTTCCTTTGGCGGAGTGATTTCGGCATTGATAGGCGATTTCGTTTTTTTCAGGTCTAAATTAGGCTGGTTGGGTAAATTTTGCAGTAATTGACGACTAAATTGGCTAACTAGACGGTAATCCGGCGAGGGACTGCCATTAGCCTCGATAATTGCCTCTAAAGTCCCGATTTGCGGATAACGCAGATTAACTAATCGTTGCCGCAACTGCTGCCAAGCTTGCTGAGTGAGGACGGGATCAAAGGAAAATTGAAAAGAGGACAAACCCCACTGATCCTCGCCTAAAACCAGCAAAAGAGCGAAACTTTCGCTAAAAACCAGACAAAATCTTTCATTAGCAATCGGATCCGTTGGCAAGAGGGGTAATTCATGGATCTCTGTTGGGGAAACATCGGCGGCGGATTTTTCCTGAGAAGGCAATTGCAAACCCGGCCATTGTAAATGTTTTAAAGCTTTAACGGTGAAAACACCAAATTCAAAACCCGTTAAAGCCTTGCTTTCTCTGACTAAAGCCGTCGGACCGGAGAGAATTAAACCCCGACCGGCGGCAGCATTATTTTGGTTTTGTAATAAGATATTTTCCAAAGCGGCGATCGCTGCGAACCATTCACTTTCCGCTTTCAGTTGCGAGCGCTTGAGCCATTCCGATAAATTAGGATAAAAAGCATTGGGGGTGAAAGTTTCCCGGTCCTGATGGTCAGTCGGCGGGAAAATATCGCTTAATTTCGGTAAAGACCCCTTTAACATCGTCTTCATCACTGACTAGATACAAATTCCTTACCTAGAATAGTACCCCCGTTAATGCTCATCCCATAACGGTAAAACCGAACTCTATTGGCAGTGATATCCGCGTTTTGATAACAGTTATCTTAGTGGTGAGGCAAGAACTCTCTGGTTTTAGGGAGTCGGTCGTCGATAACAAATTAGGTTAGACTTGATCTTGAGCAGAAAGGCTGTCAATCGGCTTAATGATTTGTAATATAGTTTAGTCCAGTTGATCACCTATGCCAGTTGTGGGGTTCGTGGCTCAATTCAACCTCGATAAGTCTGATATTTAATTACACCTCCCCACTTATGTATTTTTTTGTTACATTTAAGTATTTTTTGCCTATCTATAGTTATTATTGAATGAGTTAAAGTGTTCCCCAATTATTTCCCTAACTAACCAATCTTTGATCTCAAAACCTTTTGCCTTGACGTTAGGTCAATGGGAGGAATCATCGGGTGTTGGAGGGACTAACATAAATGAGCGTCAAAACTTGGAAAAATTTATGCAAAATATTTCTCCAAAAAGTTTAACCTAGGTTGATTGGTATAGGCGTAATCCTGTTTATCCTTAGCAGCAAATACAAGATCAAGATTATTCTTTTAATTCATTAAGGAGGCTCTTCATTGAAAACTAGCGCAGTGATAAGAACATCAATTATAACCATCATAGGAACTATTGTAGTTGCCTGTGGAGCTTCCCTTGAAGAATATCAGAAGTTTGCCAAATCTGGTCAGGAATACGCCACCGCTCTTGATAGCCTGTTAGTTATTTCTGGTAATTATTTTGTGGATGCTAATTCAGAAAATTTGATTGCTAATGATTTACAGGATCAAGATAGAGACAGTAGTAACTATGCTGAGACTACCAAAGAAGATGATGAGTGGCTCACTTTAATTGCCGAAATGCGTCAACACAACCGTCTATTAAAAGAATACTTTTTTGCCTTAGAAGATTTAGCCACTTCTAATGCTCCTCAAGAAGCGAGAAAAGCGACTGATAATATTTTTAAACAGTTAAATAGTATCAGTAACAGTATTCAGGCTAACCCTAGAGTTGGTTCGATTCCTGTACCTTCGATTCCTGAGATTATCCTCAGTCAAAAAATCAAGGGTGAACTAAGGAAAGAACTAGAGGCAAGGAAGGAAGCAATTTATCGAGAAATTGCTATACAGGAGGCTTTACTGAAACTGCTTACCAGTCAGATTAAAACTGATTTAAAGGATATTCAAAACCTGAAAGATGAGCGCTCTGTTTTACCCGCATTTGCTGCTGAACAACCAATTGAAAAACCCGATGATTGGATAATTAGACGCAGACAAATTAGAACGATGACTCTTTCAGTTCAAGGGTTAGATGACGCAACTAAAGCAACAGAATCTTTTAAGGAGTCTTTTAAATTGCTCTTGGAAGATAGATTTACCATCGGACGTGCCAATGCTTTATTATCTGAGATCGAATCTCTCATCAACGTATCGGAAGATTTAAAAAGATCAATCAACCAAAACAAGACGACCACAGGATTAAAAGACAATGACCACAAATACTGATAGACAAAAATTTCTCGATGAAATTAGTGCAATTCAAAATCAATTGACCATTCCTGGTATTCTGGGTAAGTTTCCTGATGATGACCAAAAAAGGCAATTTAAGCAGTTTCGTACAGAGTGGAAAAGACTTGTTAATAAAACTCGTATCAATATTGCTAATATTTTAGTTAATGAACTAAAAGCTAATGAAATTGAACTACATGAAGGAATAGATGCTATCAATAAAGAAATAAAAAAACTTGATGATACGGTTGGTTTTCTAAACCTTTTGGGTAGAACCATCGAAATCCTTGGCAGAATTATTAAACTTTAGTTTATGTCACTGCTTTTTGTAATAGTTCAATATTAAAATTAACTATAAGTTATCCATTATACTAGGGTAACTTATCCTTTTTAAAGCAAGTTCACAAGGGATGCTTGTAAACTTTTCTACCAGTCATTGCCTACTTGGCGTTGCTGAATCAAGACATGGATAAGCTAAGACGCATTTTAACCACCTATACTTAGATTAGCTGAATCTCCTCCAATCCCTTTACTGCTGCAAGAGTACCTCATCTCAACAAGCAATAAATTAAATCTAATGAAAACAATCCAAGAAAAAAGTAGCTCAAGTCTATGTATATAAAGATATAGAGTGCAATAGTACATTCAAAAAAGATAGCGAAAACAGTTGTTATTTGATATAATCTTAGAAAGTCTTGGTACTCTAATTATGACACTCGACAAACTTTTGAAAGTAGGAGAAATTAGTTATTTAAACCAATCCTTGCTCAGATTATTTCTAGTGATTTCTTGTCTTTTTGTCTTTTATTGCCTATAATTTTCCTCACTTTTCTCATTAACAAGGAGAATACAATCATGCAACCTCTCAACTTTTCTATTATCCAAGAAATCAAACATCAAGGAATTTGTGATGCTTCTGCATCCACTGCTTTAGGAGAAAATAAATTTGTTGTTGGTAATGATGAGGCGGATACAGAATTAGGTAATATTCTCTGGATTTATTCCTCTCAAGAGTCGGGAAAAGCACTGGAAACAATTGACATTAATAGTTGGCTTAAAAACAATCCTAAAAATAAAGAAATCGACTTGGAGGGGGTAACTGTGCTAAATGACATAATCTATTGGATTACTTCCCATGGCCGCAATAAAAATGCTGAACGAAAACTCCCTCGTCATCAATTTTTTGCTAGTAAAATTACCGATGACGGCTCTAGTATAGTTCAAGTGGGTGAGTCTTATACTCAGTTAGTCTTGCGCGATATTATCGAAGACTCTCAATTGGCTAAAATATTTGATTTCAAAACAGCAGAAACCAAAGCTCCCAAAGCTAAAGGTGGATTAAATATTGAAGGTTTAACGGCAACTCCAGACGGAAATATCTTAATCGGTTTTCGTAATCCTATACCAAACGATAAAGCTCTTTTATTAACTCTAAAAAATCCTCAAAGTTTAGTTATTAATTCCACCAATGCTCGGGCTGAATTTGGTGATCCTATCTTGTTAGATTTGGGAGGATTAGGAATTCGTAGCATTGAATTTTGGCCGGCTTTAGAAGTATATTTAATTATTGCTGGAGAATTTCATGGAGGCGATCAATTTGTTTTCTATACTTGGTCAGGAAAAAAAGAAGATGCACCAGAAAAGATAGAATCACTGCAATTCCCTGACGGGTTTCGTCCAGAAGCTTTGTTGTTTTATCCCCATTTCCCAGATCGCTTTCAGATTTTAAGCGATGATGGTACAATCGAGCGAGTTGGTAATACTCCCTGTAAAGATATTATCGATAAAAATAATCCCGAAAAATATTTCCGCAGTATTTGGGTAAAAGTTAATTAATACCAATTCTCACCCATAAAAACTACAGATCGAATTATCGAATTTAAGTTCCCCATTTTAAGGGAGACGAAGGTGGGGGGATCGAACTCTTGTAGCCAGATTTTGGAGAATTGATATAATTAGCCATCCCTCTTAGTCTAGAACAAAAATAGCTTTAAACCCATGTAGGGATAAGCTTTAAGCTCAAAAAAACCGTTGATCACGTCTTCTCAATGGTTTTTTATCCTAGAAGCTCTATTAACCTTTTTCTCTTATCCAGAGGACTTTTGGGTTCGCAAAGGGACAAAAAAGTGTGGAGAATTCTCCCATAATCGCTACAATTTTTCTAGAGGCTAAGTATCGACCTCATTTAAGTTATTTTGTACTCATTAAAAACCATGAAAATTCTTCACGGTACTTGGATTCCCCAATCAACGGACGAATTTATTCAGAAGGGTAGCTTTTATCTTTGGGGAGAAACTAGCACCCCGAAAAAGAGTCGCACCACTGCTGATAATTATCATCCTTTTCAGTTAAGCAAAGAAGAATTAACTAGCTTCCTTACCGGAGAGTTAGGAATAGTTCAATCGAATTATAATCCTCTTAGTCGGCAATTTGTCCCCCGCTACTTTCTTTTACCTAGCCAGGATAATCAACCTTTACCCTCCTTAGAATTACTGCGTTATCTAGAAAAAGAACCCCCAGAAAATAGCCAATGGCAATCTTGGCAAATTGATTGTTATCCCCTTAATCCTGTACTTAAACTGCTCAATGATCTGCACTTTATCTGTCTTTACAACTCCTCAGAGATTCAGTTAGGTGCAGATTTACTTTTTTGGTATCACTACAGTCAAGCTTTTAAAGAAATAATTCTCAAAGATAACTATATTCCTGCTTTTAAATATCGAGAATTAGCCACAGATAACAAGAAAAATGCTAACTTTGCCATCTATCCTCTTTGGGAAATTATATCGGCAACCTACGAAACCAATCTCGATCGCTATCTCGAATATCTTCCCCGCATTTGTCTTGCCGGCGCTGAAAATCCCCATGCTTCACCACAATTATACGACCCCAAAACCCTACTCCGGCACTTCTCCGAATGTCTCCTCAATGAAATTGTCACTAACACGGCAATTCCTGCCAGTTTTGAGAAAAAAATTAGCGAAACAATTATAGGTGATTGCTTCTCTGTGACTAAGGCTGCTGGATTTCTGCAAACTGCCGCTGCCTTAGAAAAATATCAACAGTGGCAAACTTGGAGACAGCAATTACTAGGAGACCAAAATATATCTAGTTTTAGCCTTGGTTTTAAACTAACCGAGACCCCAGAAAATAATATTGAACAGTGGCAAATTACCTTTATCCTCATCTCTAAACAAGACCCCTCCCTGCGATTAGAATTAGACCAATATTGGTATGCAGTCCCCGAAATTAGAACAAGCATACAAGCGCATTTTGGTCAAGATTTAGATAAAAATATTTTACTAAGTTTGGGTTATGCTGCCCGTATTTATCCCCCTATTTGGCAAGGATTAGAAACGGATAAACCGACGGGATTTTCTCTCAACCTTACAGAAGCTTTTACTTTCTTAAAAGAAACTGCTTGGATTTTAGAAGATGCGGGATATAAGGTAATTATTCCCGCTTGGTGGACTCCCCAAGGTCGTCAACGCGCCAAAGTTCGGTTAAAAACCACTTCTAAATCAGGCAAATCTACCCCCGTTAGTAAAGGGATTTTTAGCCTCGAAAACATCATTGAATATCAATATGAATTAGCCATCGGTGAAGAAACTATTAGTCAAGAGGAATGGCAACAATTAATTAACACCAAAACACCCTTAGTTAAATTTCGAGGCCAATGGGTAGAATTAGAACAAAATAAAATGCAGCAAATGCTGGATTTTTGGCAGAAATATCAGCAGGAAAATCCTGAGATGAATCTGATTGAATTAATGAAAAAAGCTGCCGAATATCCAGAGGAGATTATTGTTGAAACCGATGATTTTTTAGGTTCTATGCTAGAGAAATTACAAAATCCTAGTCAACTAGAACCGATCGAAAATCCTCCCCAATTACAAGGAACGCTGCGGGAGTACCAAAAGCGGGGGGTTGCCTGGATTCAATACCTAGAACAATTGGGGTTAAATGGTTGTCTTGCTGACGATATGGGATTAGGAAAAACCCTACAGGTAATTGCTAGATTGATTGGGGAAAGAGAGGGAGATAATAAGGTTTTACCAACTCTGCTAGTTGCACCCACTTCTGTGGTGGGAAATTGGGCAAAAGAAATTGAAAAATTTGCCCCCCATCTTCGGGTTTTAATTCATCATGGTAGTAAGCGCTATCAAGATGAGAGCGAATTTCAGACAGTAGCTAGTCAACAGGATATCGTCATTACTTCTTTTACCTTAGTTCGCAAGGATTTGAAATTATTTAACTCGCAATCTTGGCAACGTTTAGTAATTGATGAAGCACAAAATATCAAAAATCCTAAAGCGGCACAAACTAAAGCAATCTTGAGTTTATCTGCACAACATCGTCTCGCATTAACGGGAACTCCAGTAGAAAATAGACTGCTTGATTTATGGTCAATTTTTAACTTCCTTAACCCTGGTTATTTAGGTAAAGAAACTCAATTTCGTAAAGCTTTTGAAGTGCCAATCCAAAAACAAAATGATCGTCTCCAGTCCACGGTTCTCAAAAAATTAGTGGAACCTTTTATTCTGCGTCGGGTAAAAACCGATAAGCAGATAATTAAAGATTTACCTGACAAAGTGGAAAACAAACAGTATTGTAATTTAACTAAAGAACAAGCTTCTCTCTACGAAGTTGTTATCAAAGAAGTGGAAAAACAATTAGAAGAAGCGGAGGGAATAAAACGCAAAGGATTAATTTTATCTACCCTGATGCGCTTGAAACAAATTTGTAATCACCCGCGTCAATTTTTACAGGATAACAGCGCTTTTACTCCTGAGCGATCACATAAATTAGAGCGTTTAGGAGAAATGCTAGAAGAAGTAATTTTAGAGGGAGATAGTCTGCTAATTTTCACTCAATTTACCGAAATCGGTGACTCCTTACAAAAGTACCTCAAACAAACTTTTCGCTATAATACCTATTATCTTCACGGGGGGACTTCTCAACCAAAACGAGAACAAATGATCGAAGAATTTCAACATCCCGAAACAGAACCTTCCGTATTTATTTTATCCCTAAAAGCTGGGGGAGTGGGGATTACTTTAACCAAAGCAAATCATGTTTTTCATTTCGATCGTTGGTGGAATCCTGCGGTGGAAAATCAAGCCACCGATCGCGCTTTTAGAATTGGTCAACAAAAAAATGTTTTCGTGCATAAATTTGTCACTTTGGGAACCTTAGAGGAAAGAATTGATGAAATGATCGAGGAAAAGAAAAAGGTAGCTAATGCTATTATTAGTAATGATGAATCCTGGTTAACGGAATTAGATAACGAAAGTTTTCGTCAGTTAATCGCATTGAATAAACAGACAATTATTTAATCGAGGTAAACCCATGAATAAATTTAGTAAAACTTGGTGGGGACAACGCTTTATAGAAGCATTAGAGGAATTTACCGACTCAGCGCGTTTGAGTCGAGGACGTTCCTACGCCAAAAATGATAAAGTCAAGAATTATACAATTGATGGTAATTTAATTACTGCTCAGGTGCGAGGTTCCATTAATCCCTACTTTGGAGTTTACAAAGAACCTTTGTATAGCGTGAGTATCGAGATTAAACCAATTACTAAAGCAGAGTGGTCACAAGCTTTATACAATCTTGGTTCAAGAGCGAGTATGATCTCTAAACTGCTGCTGAAAGAAGTTCCCGATAATATTGATGAAGCATTTAGCGATCTGAATCTGCACTTATTACCCCACAGTCAAAAGGATTTTATCACCAATTGTTCCTGTCCCGATTGGGAAAATCCTTGTAAACATATTGCTGGAGTTTATTACCTCGTTGCTTCCCAATTAGATCAGGATCCTTTCCTCTTATTTGAATTACGGGGTATCTCTCGTCAAAAATTACTGCAAGAGTTAGCAAAAACTCCCCTCGGTAAGCTGCTTTCCTCCTCTATCCAAGAGGAAAAAATTCCTCTTAACCCTGTCACTTCCTATCACACTAAACCCGAAACTATACCAGCAGCACAAACAATTGATCTCAAAGAATTTTGGCACTCTCATCACCGTTTACCCGAAAATCCTCAGTTAGTTAAATCTGCAACTATTCCCGCAATTGTCATTAAAAAAGCCGGTGATTATCCTGCATTTTGGGATCAGGATACCTCCTTTATCGAGGTAATGGAAGAAATGTATCAACGGGTACGCAATAAAAATGCAGGTATGTTATAATTTTTAAGACAAGCAGAATCTATGAACCAAGAATCTCTCAGCTTTGTCCATGGGAATGTCAAGTTAGCCGATCGCTTTTTAGTTTGTGGATTGGGTAGTCTCGGACAACACTGCGTCAAGTCTTTAAAAGAGTTTGGGGTTAGCGTCGTCGGTATCGAACTAATACAGCCTCCCAGTTGGGAAATTAATGATTTTCCCGATTTATTAGAGGAAATAATTATCGGTGATTGTCGTCAAAAAAACATTTTAGCAAGAGCGGGAATCGATCGCTGTCGGGCTGCTTTAATTGTCACCAGTGATGAGCGAATTAATGCCACTACTGCCCTAATTATTCGGCAATTAAATCCCCTTACCCGCTTAGTGGTGCGTTCTTCTAAAGATAATCTCAATCAGCTACTTAAGGAACGTTTAGGCAATTTTATCGCCTATGAACCCACCCAACTACCCGCCAATGCCTTTGCTTTAGCCACATTAGGCACAGAAACCCTCGGTTTTTTGCATCTTGACGGTCAGAAATTGCGGATTATCCAGAGACAAATTAGCCCCGAAGATGGTTTACTCGATCGCTTTTTAGGTGATTTAAATACCCCCACCCGTCGTCTGTTAGCACACACAGCCCCCGATGAACCTTTAAGGGCCGGATTTTATCAATGGTCCCCCACCACCACTATCGGGGCCGGTGATACCATTACCACCATCGAGACTACCTATCAAAACATCGATTCTACCCGCCAGAAACCGTCAAATTCTCCCCAGAAGTTGCGGGATTTTTGGCAAAAATTACGCAAAGAAATCCAACAATTCTGGCAATTGAGTTTTCAGCAGCAAATTCACCGGGTGGCTTTCCTGTCAATATTTATCATTATCCTGCTGGTAATTATCGGGACTTTTCTTTTCCATCTCTACGCCCCGAGAGCTTCCTTTATTTCCTCTCTTTCAGGAACAGCGATCCTTTTATTAGGTGGTTACGGCGATGTTTTCGGTGGCTCTAACCCCGAAGATTTAAATGCAATTCCCTGGTGGATGCAGCTATTTAGTCTCTTTTTAACCTTAGCTGGAACCGCTTTTATCGGGGTTCTCTATGCCCTTTTGACGGAAACTTTATTATCATCAAAATTTCAATTTATCCCTAACCGTCCCCCAGTTCCCCAACAGAATCATATCGTTATTGTGGGCTTAGGTCGAGTCGGCAAAGAAGTGGCTAATTTATTACTAGAAATGCAACAGGCGATCGTCGGGGTCAGCTTAAATAGGGATTTTGATGCGACTATCCTGCCAAAAATGCCCCTGATGACGGGAAATATCGAAGAATCTTTAAAAAATGTCAATTTAGATAGGGCTAAAAGTATAGCGATTGTTACTGATGACGAAATCCTCAATTTAGAAGTGGCCCTAACCACCCGCAAACTCAACCCCCAAAGCTACTTAGTCATCCGCACCACCGACGACAACCTTAGTCAACAATTAAGTCAAATTCTGCCCCGCTCTCACATTTTGGGAACCAACACCGTAGCGGCAGAAGCCTTTACGGGGGCCGCTTTCGGAGAAAATATCATCTATCTGTTCCGTTGGGCGCAAAAAACGATTCTGGTGACA
This sequence comes from Microcystis sp. M061S2, assembly GCF_020245605.1. Lineage (NCBI taxonomy): Bacteria > Bacillati > Cyanobacteriota > Cyanophyceae > Chroococcales > Microcystaceae > Microcystis > Microcystis sp. M061S2. The sequence goes on from NZ_JADBUP010000015.1 coordinate 46,671, forward strand.
GAATACGAGATCGAAGCCGGAGATACTCTCAATGGTAGCTCGATCGGGGATATTGCCTACGGTTATCGAGTCGTGCCGATCCTACACCAACGAGAACGGCAAGCCCCGAAATTAATGCCCGAAGATTATCTCAATTTACGCATCGGCGATCGCATTGTGGTGCTGGCCACCATCAACGGACTGCGACGGGTGGAACAGGGTCGTCGCACTCCCAAAACTTGGCGCGTGCGGGTGGAAAAAGCCTTTAACCGCAATATTGCCGCAGAAGCACCCACCGTGATCAGTCGTTTTTCTAATTGTCCCCTGAAAACCGCCAGCGATCTCATGGAAAATTTGCCGGCGACTCTGGGCGCTCCCCTCTACGAACAGCAGGCGATTCGATTAGTTTCCGAGTTAAAAAAAATTCAAGTTCAAGCATTGGCCATTCCGATTAACCCGAAATCGGGGTAAATGGGAGTTATACTTTTTTTGTCAAACTAGAAGGCTCTCTTGGTCTTTTTTTATGCAGTTAAAGTGACAGTAGCCTTGGCAGTTTGTCCGGAATCAGAAGTAGCAGTAATAGTAATTTTATCCCCAGGATTTCCTTGTGCAGGTGCAGTGTAGGTAAATTTGGCATCAGTCGTATTTTTATCAATTTTACCGCTTTCTGGCGGTGAGATTGTGATGGTGTAGTTACCAACGGGATTAATGCTAAATTCTTGGATTCCATTTAATGCTAAATTTGGCCTAGGCGGAGCGATCAAAATCGCTGGAGGTAGTCCCTGTCCAGTGGAACTAGCCTCTACAATTACTTTTTTCTCTACTTGACTAATTAAATCGGGAATAAGACGTTCGCTAAATCCAGCCACAAAAGCCATTGCCAAAAGTCCATATAAATAGGTGTTATTCCCCTTATCTTCAGTGCTACGCCGAATATCTATGGGAAAAATGTTAGAGTTAAGAATTAGCAGAATAAAGAAAGCGAAACTTCCCCCTAAAATGGGTTTGGTTAAACCAATTAACAATGGCAAGAGGTCATCGTCATATTTTTGATTTTTGGGATTATCAAAATCTTGCAAACGAGTTAGAAGACTAACTCCTCCCCCTAAAGTGCCTGTTATCCACATCAAACGTATAATTGTTATTACTCTGTCCTCGGTATTTGAGCTACTTTCTCCCTGAGCATTTTGGCTACTTTCTCCCTGAGTATTTTGGTTACCTTCTCCCTGAGTATTTTGGTTACCTTCTCCCTGAGCATTTTGGTTACCTTCTCCCTGAGTATTTTGGCTACTTTCTCCCTGAGCATTTTGGTTACCTTCTCCCTGAGTATTTTGGTTACTAGATTTTATGATTGGAGGTAAGGAGAGTAACTCTTTCACCGGAGAGAAGTTCATAATAAACCAATTTACAGGTAAAGCGAACACTAATCCAATTAAAACTTTTGTAGGTATTTTGAAAGAATGGAAAAGATTATCTCTGAAGTTTGCTAAACCACTAACCTTAGAACCTTTTGGGATTTTTCTTAATCCCGTTCTGGCGGCATAGCGTAATTTTTGTGCCAAAATAATATTAGGTTGACCTGTTAAAGATTTAATCGCAATTTCCCCGGCATCTACCACCGACTTTACTTGCATGATATCACAAGGTTTTGAAATGTTCATGAGTTCTACCTGCGCTATCCCTAGTATTTTAATTAATTTGGCTAATTCTCCCTGTACTTCCCGGTCTAATTCTGGAGGAAATCCCGCTACTTGTTCTTTGGTTTTTCCCAGTAAAATATCAATTCTTTGATTTAGTTTAATAACCTCATCTCTAGCTTTAATTTCATTGATTAAATCGTCTAAAGTTTGAAATAAAACACTTGCTTCTTGTACTTGTAGTTGTGCAAAATTATCTTTAAATTCCTTGACTAACTTTTCAAAGGGTTCATCTACTTCAGGAATTGAACTATATTTGTCTAAGTTATCCTTCAGTTCAGCAATCAAAGACTCATTTTTCTTTTGTAATTCCACAGTGGTGGAAAATTTAACCAAAGTATCTTTAACTTTTGTTTGCCAAGCAGTTAGCTTTTCCTTGAGTTTTGGCAAGTTTGCATCGTTAGCATTAGCATCGAATACAATCGTAATTGTTGTAACTAAACTATCAGTTTCTTGGCTGAAAGTATCAAGAGGAGTTTCTGAACTTTTGCCAGTAGATAAAAGGTTGATTGTCTCCACAAGCTGCTCTGTATGAGCTATTATTTGTTTTTCTAATTCTTCTCTGCTAGGTGAAGGGTCTGAAAAAGTTAATCCACCTAGTTTTTGAATAAGTTCATCTTTTAAATTCTTCGTTTCTTGAATGATATCTGTGGCTTCTTTTTGGTGAGCTAATTTAACTTTCAGAATAAATTCATTAATTTTTTGTTCGATAGCAGGATTAAGATTAATCATAGTTGTCTTCTCCTAAAAAAAGGCGAAAATGGGCTCAAATTCGATTATCTCCCCGATGCTACAATAGTTATCATTGATTTTCTGCAATTATTTATAAATCTTGATAAATTTTTATTTTTTTAACTCAATTCAGTCTGCCGTGGGGAGATAACACCCTGATCTCCTCAATGACCGCACACCGGGATTAGCACTCAAGCCCTAAGAGTGCTAAATTAACTATAAGGAGTCCTATCACAACAGCGATACCATGTCCAAAATCATTGCCTTTAAAGATGAATCCCGTCGCGCCCTAGAAAGAGGTGTCAACGCCTTGGCCGATGCGGTAAAAATCACCCTCGGTCCGAAAGGACGCAATGTCTTGTTAGAAAAGAAATACGGCGCCCCCCAGATCGTTAATGACGGCATCACCGTGGCCAAAGAAATCGAATTGTCCGATCCCCTCGAAAACACCGGGGCGAGATTAATTCAGGAAGTAGCGGCAAAAACCAAAGATTTAGCGGGAGATGGCACCACTACCGCCACCATCATCGCCCAGGCTTTAATTAAAGAAGGTCTGAAAAACGTTACCGCCGGGGCCAATCCCGTCGCTTTAAGACGCGGACTAGACAAAACCATCGCCTATCTGGTGGAAGAAATCGCCGCCGTCGCTAAACCGATCGCTGGAGATGCGATCGCTCAAGTGGCCACCGTTTCCTCCGGCAACGATGAAGAAGTAGGACAAATGATCGCCACCGCCATGGAAAAAGTCACCACCGATGGCGTAATCACCGTGGAAGAATCGAAATCCTTAACCACCGAATTAGAAGTAGTGGAAGGGATGCAGATCGATCGCGGTTATATCTCTCCCTATTTCATCACCGATCAAGAAAGACAGATCGTCGAGTACGACAACCCCCTGATCCTGATTACCGATAAAAAAATCAGTGCGATCGCTGAATTAGTCCCCGTCCTCGAAGCCGTTGCCCGTCAAGGTCGTCCCCTATTAATTATCGCCGAAGATGTGGACGGCGAAGCCTTAGCCACTCTAGTGGTCAACAAGGCCCGGGGGGTCTTAAATGTCGTCGCCATCAAGGCCCCCAGTTTCGGGGAACGTCGCAAGGCGGTTTTACAAGATATCGCCATCCTCACCGGCGGTCGTCTGATTTCCGAAGAAGTGGGCTTAAGTCTTGACACCGTTAGCCTCGATCTGCTAGGGCAAGCGGCAAAAATCACCCTAGAGAAAGACAATACAATTATTGTCGCCTCTGGGGACAGCCGCAATAAGGCCGATGTGCAGAAACGTCTCGCCCAACTGAAAAAACAGTTAGAAGAAACCGATTCTGAATTCGATAAGGAAAAATTACAGGAACGCATCGCTAAATTAGCCGGCGGTGTGGCCGTGATTAAAGTCGGGGCAGCCACAGAAACCGAACTCAAGGATCGCAAACTCCGCATCGAAGATGCCCTCAATGCCACCAAAGCCGCCGTGGAAGAAGGTATCGTCCCGGGCGGTGGTACAACCTTGATTCATCTGGCCTCTAAGGTGAAGGCTTTCAAAGCTTCTTTGACTAACGATGAGGAAAAAGTCGCCGCCGATATCGTCGCCAAAGCCCTAGAAGCACCCCTGCGTCAGTTAGCCAACAACGCCGGCGTGGAAGGCGATGTGATCGTGGAAGGTGTGCGCGAGACCGCTTTTAGCGTCGGTTACAATGTCCTCACCGGCAAGTACGAAGACTTAATCGCCGCCGGAATTATCGATCCGGCTAAAGTGGTGCGGTCAGCCGTTCAAAACGCCGCTTCCATCGCCGGCATGGTCCTAACGACCGAAGCCCTCGTGGTCGAAAAACCCGTTAAAGAAGCCGCAGCCCCTGATATGGGCGGCATGGGCGGCATGGGTGGCATGGGCGGCATGGGCGGCATGGGTGGCATGGGTGGCATGGGTATGATGTAATTCCTGATGCCGTCTGGCCCTTGAAAATAATCTCATTCCATTGAGCCAATCTGTCCCTTTTCTCGTTATCGTCGGCATTAGGGGCAGGTTTTTTTTCCTCGGGAAAAACTTTTTCAGCAGAACCTGCTTAATCTATCCTTTGCATTAGTCCAGACACTACACTAGAAAAGAAGGATTATTCCCAGAAATCATGACACTGCTGACGGTTCGATCGCTCAAAAAAGACTTCGGTATCAAGGAAATTCTCAAAGATGCGAGTTTTAGTCTCGATGATCGCGATAAAGTCGGCCTGATCGGTACGAATGGATCGGGAAAATCGACCCTATTGAAAATGATCGCCGGATTAGAAGCGATCGATGGTGGCGAAATTCAAATCAATTCGGGGATGAAAATAGTCTATTTACCCCAGCAACCGGAGCTAGACGACGATAAAACGGTTTTAGAGCAGGTTTTCGCCGATAGTGGCGAAAGTATGACTTTAATTAAGGAATACGAGGAATTGTCCGATCGCCTTGTCCATGAGCCAGAAAATCTGGATACTATTATGGAACGTTTGTCAAGGGTTTCGCAACAAATTGATAAACTTGCCGCCTGGGATTTAGAAACCAACGCTAAAGTTATTTTAAGTAAACTGGGTATCGATAATTTTAATGCTCGCGTGGGAGATTTATCGGGGGGATATCGCAAAAGAATCGCCATCGCTACCGCACTTTTAGCCGATCCTGACTGTTTATTGATGGATGAACCCACAAACCATTTAGACGCGCTTTCCGTGGAGTGGTTACAGAGTTATTTGTCCCGTTTTCGGGGAGGATTATTATTAATTACTCACGATCGCTATTTTCTCGATCGAGTGACTAATCGCATCATTGAAATCGATCGGGGAGATTTATCTACTTATTCCGGTAATTATGCCTATTATCTAGAAAAAAAAGCTTTAGCGGAAGAATCGATCGCCAGTAGTCAACGCAAACACGCGGGAGTTTTGCGACGGGAATTAGAATGGTTATCCCGGGGACCAAAAGCGCGCAGCACCAAACAAAAAGCACGGATCGATCGCATTCAGGCAATGGGTAATAAGGAATTTAAACAGGTGGAGGGAAAAGTCGATATTGCCACCGCAGGAAGACGCATCGGCAAAAAAGTTATCGAAGTAGAAAAAATCTCGAAAGCTTACGGAGATCGCACTTTAATTAAAGATTTTACCTATATTTTTACCCCCGAAGATCGCATCGGTATTATTGGCAGTAACGGGGTAGGAAAATCTACTCTCATGGATATTATTACCGGGAAAACTCTCCCCGATTCAGGCACAGTTGACATCGGTTCCACTATTCATATTGGTTACTTCGATCAACAATCCGATGATCTCAATATCAACGAAAATCAAAGAGTGATCGAATATCTGAAAAGTGTGGCCGAATTAGTCAAAATCCTAGACGGCAGCGTTATTACCGCTTCCCAGATGTTAGAAAAATTTCTCTTTCCTCCCGATCAACAGTATGCACCAATTTATAAACTTTCTGGAGGAGAAAGACGACGCTTATTTTTACTACGAGTTTTGATGAGTGCGCCTAATGTTTTAATCTTAGATGAACCCACCAATGATCTCGATGTGCAGACTTTAGCAATTTTAGAAGAATATTTAGAGGACTTTAACGGTTGTGTGATTGTTGTTTCCCATGATCGCTATTTTCTCGATCGAGTAGTTGATACTATTTTTTCCTTTGAAACCGGGGGTAATATCCGTCAATATCCGGGTAATTATTCCCTTTATCTCGATCAGAAAAAAGAGGAGGAGGAACCAAAAGAAAAAAAAGTCACCCCAAAAACTGTTAAAGCTTCTCCGTCACCCGTCAATAAGAAAATCTCTTTTAAAGAGAAAAAAGAATACGAAGATATCGAAAAACAAATACCAATTTTAGAATCAAAAAAAGCTGAAATTGAACAGGTACTTTATGGAGAACCCCTAGAAGATTTTACCAAAATAACCGCTCTAACCGAAGAATTAGCTCAATTGAGTCAAAAAATTGATACTTTAACTGATCGCTGGTTAGAATTAGCGGAAAAATTAGGCTAGGATGATCCCTATTTTCCCGATCGATTTAGTCAAAACTGAGTGATAATTTCCGGTGAATCATCCTCATCCATGACCAGATCTACCGACTCCACCCGCAAGAGGGCCAAATTATCCTTAACCACCCCTTGAAGATAGATTTCCCCCATCCCTTCACCTCCTAGATCGATCGAGCCGAAAACTTGACCGGTTTTGGTATTAAAATTAAACTGAAAATAATTAGCTGAGGAAATTCCCTCGCTGACATTATCGTATTTAGCGATCTCCTGACCACCATTGTCATAAAAAGATACCCGAAAATCTTCTAAAACTTGCATCTTTCCCGAACCTTTTTCTGAAAAGATAGTCGGGGCCGTTTTTTCATCATAACTAAAAGAACCTTTAGCTGTATAACCCTGATTTCCCAACCATTGAAAATCGATCGTCACTGCTAAAACCCCTTGGCTATTCATGTTAGCAACTAAAAGGAAAGCTAATAAAGTCAATATCATCTTTTTCATTAGTCGGTTATTTGGCTCTCTTATTCTTTGTATGATAAGTTTAACTTATATAGTAGCGATCGGTCTTTGTGTCCTCTGTGTCTGGAGTGGTTCATTCCACTCACTGCCCCAAGACTGTATCTTAGAATACATTTTACCCACCAAACCTAAGAGAGCCATTATTTCAGTTATCAGTGATCAATCACTACAACCGGTCTTCGGGGGAATTTCTATGAGGGACTCTTTCTATCCCTATAAACCTTAGGAAAACTTCAATTACATGGGTACAAAAAAAGGAAACCCAAATGATCTTTTGTGGGGGGTAACTTCCGTTTGCTGATATTACCCTATTTTAAGACAAAACTCGTCAAAAACCGCCATAACGTTCCTCTAACCAGGGATCACCTCGTCGATGGTAGCCATTAAGTTCCCAGAAACCCAATTGCTCTCGATCGAGAAATTCTAAGCCATTAATCCATTTAGAACTTTTCCAAGCGTAGAGATGGGGGACAACTAAACGCAGCGGACCACCGTGGTCGGGGGGTAAAGGTTGACCAAACAGTTGAAAAGCGAAAAAATTATCCTCGTGCAGGAATTCCTCTAGGGTGAGGTTAGTGGTATAACCACCATAACAGTGTTGCATGACGTGGGTAGCCTCCGGCAACAGGTCAATTAAGGTGATAAAATCCGATACCTTAATTCCCGTCCAAGTCACATCTAATTTTGACCAACGGGTGACACAGTGAAAATCCTTAGTAAATTCCCACTGCGGTAGGGCCATAAAATCCGACCAGTTAAAAATTTTAGTCGTGGCCACCTTTCCCCAAACCTTGAATAACCATTCCTCGGTCTTGATTTGGGGAGTATCTCCGTAGGTAAGCACAGGAAAACCACTAGCGAGATATTGGCCCGGAGGAACTCGGTCTTGATCGGGAGATTCTGGTTTTTTAAAGAATTTGCCTAACATTAGTTGAGACTCACAACGAAAACCCTAAACAAATCTTAAAATATTAGGGAGCGAAAAGGTTTTCTATACCTCACTCCCCACCATCAAGTCATTAAACCGTCCTAATTTTTCGGGTAACTGAAGACCGATAGGAATATTATTCCTCGTCTCCCCCTTCTTCTTCCTCTTTAGTGGGATAGACAAAGCTGTTAGAACGACCAGAAAGAACAGATTTACCCAAAGATAAGGCTTTTTGCGCTTCCCGAGCCGCTTGCTTTCTCCAGTGCGCTCTCCGTTGGTCGCGCTTGGCATTTGAGGTTTTCTTCTTGGGACAAGCCATAGTATTTTAACGATAGTTATAGACTCACAACCTTTCTATTCTACTCCCTATTTCCCTAATCGGCTCGCCAACTTGTCTTTATCCCCTACTCACTACTGCCCAAAATATTGATAAAACTTAATAATTATCATTGGCTTACCTATTTATGTTTAAAATCCTATATAGCTATGTAGTCAAGTAATTTCCATCATGGTCACTACCGTCGAACCTCCCTCCCAGAAAAAAGCTGTTCTGCGCGAAACTATCCTCACCCCTCGTTTTTATACCACCGATTTTGAGGCTGCCGCTAATTTTGACCTTTCTGAGCAAGAAACCGAAATCAAAGCGATGTTAGAGGAGATGCGGACCGATTATAACCGGCATCACTTTGAACGTCAGCAAGAATTTGAGAACTATCAAGACAATCTCGATGAAAAAACGAGAAATGCCTTTATAGATTACCTAGAACGCTCCTGTATCTCCGAATTTTCTGGCTTTTTGTTATTTAAGGAACTGTCACGACAACTCAAAAGCCGTAATCCCTTGTTAGGAGAGATATTTCATCTTATGGCTAGAGATGAGGCGCGTCATGCAGGATTTCTCAATAAAGCCATGGCTGACTTTAATATTTCCCTTGATCTAGCCAAAATTACCAAAACCCGTACCTACACCTTTTTCCCCCTTGAATGGGTATTATATACGGTCTATCTCTCCGAAAAAATCGGTTATTGGCGTTATATCCTCATTTATCGTCATTTAGAAGAACATCCCCAGTATAAATTTAATCCTCTCTTTAATTACTTCGAGAGTTGGTGTCAGGACGAAAATCGCCACGGAGATATCTTTAAAACCTTGCTGCGAGCTAAACCACAATTGTGGAATAATTGGCGATCGAGATTATGGAGTCGTTTTTTTCTGCTTTCCGTCTTTGCTACCCATAGTTTAACTGTACGCGAACGCTCAGACTTTTATGATGCTTTGGGAATAGATGCGATCGCTTTTGATCAAGAGGTAATTCGCCAGACTAATAATACTTCCGCTCGCGCTTTTCCCACCATTTTAAATGTGGACCATCCCCAATTTTTCCCCCGTTTAAACCGTTGTGCCGAACGTAATTTACAATTAAAAGCGATCGATGAAAGTAGCGCTCCTCAATGGCTAAAAACAGTCCGTAAGTTACCCTTACAGTTAGGTATCGTCGGGGATCTATTGCGATTGTATCTGATTAAACCCATAGATGCAGAGGCCACCAGAGAAATGGTACTTTAATCAGTTATCAGTTATCAGTTATCAGTTCACAGCAAAAAACTCCCCAATTTCCAATTCATAATTCATAATTCCTACACCCCACACCCCACACCCCACACCCACGAAAAACTTTTTCAGCAGACCCTAAGTAGTCCTGCCAAATTAATTTCCTCAGCCTTGACGAGAAATTCTGTAAACTTCGATCAAAAGCTGCGTAAATTCTGTATTTTCTCTGGAAGTCTTAGATATAGCTTTTAGAATTGTGATCATAGCACTAGGCTAATTCAGATTAATTAAACTTCCCCCTCACTCCCGACTTTGTTAGTATCATGAAACCTAACTCTGGCCGTAAACGGTTATTATCCCTGATATCTGCTGTTTCTTGTAGTTCCCTCTTGATTTTATCCCCTCTAGCCCAGAGAGCGCAAGCAGACGATATTAGGGATGCCCTAGAAGCGGTAATTGAATATACGGCTCAATTACACCAGATCAATTTTAAATATTTGTTAAGCAATGGCCCGATAACCACTCCCTGCGGTGTAATTTCCCTAGCGGCTTTCTGCACTGTAGATAATACAGTTTACGTCAATCTCCAGCAAGTTACTGGTATTAGCGATAATCCCCTATTTCCCCTTTACGCCGTCGCTCACGAGGCCGCTCACGCTGTTCAGTGGAATCGGGGTATCGGTGGCATCGATGAAGGTGGGATGAGCATCGGCATTGAATTACAGGCCGATTGTCTAGCGGGAGATACCCTTTCTTGGTTATTTACCGAAGCTAGAGGTTTATCCAAACAGGATTATATACTAGCGGGAAAACTTCTAGGGGAAGCCGCTTCGGAAGTGGGCGATTTTGAGGCCCCTAATCGCTCCCACGGTACACCACAACAGCGAGGTGATTCGGTCCTGCAAGGATTCTATGGGGAAAATCATCAAGCCTGTATGCGTTAACTAACACTCAAGACTGTATTTCCCCTAGAATGCCTAAAAAAGCCTAAAAAACTACTGTAACCCTAACCAAGATAACAGACCTTGGCCAGTTAGATACTCGATCAACAGGGTGATCACAAAACCAATCATAGCAGCCCTACCGTTGAGGCGCTCGGCATAGTCATTAAAGCCAAATTTGGGATCTTCTAATTTGGGGGTTTGAGTCGGTTGTGGTTCAGTCATAATCTTTACAGGCCGTTTACATTTCTTCACTATTCTAGCGGAGTTAGAACTTAGGGTGTAACTAATTTCTAACTCCCCCCTATTTGCCCTAATCCCGACCGTTAAGAGCGATTAAAAGGCGCAGAATAAAGATAAATAGGTTGATATAGGTCAAATACATCGATAAAGCAGCACTGAGATACTGCTCATCTCTGTAGGTACGGGGCAAGATGTAAAAGTCCACCACTGCCGAGCCAGCAAACAAGAAAACCCCGATGCCAGAAATAGCGATTTCTAACCAGGCGGGATTAGCACCAGTAAAGATAAAGAAAATTAGCTGACCAATGAGAACAATAAAAAGAGCGAGAATACCGATGCTCACGGTTTGAGTCAGCGCCAAACCATCTTTTTCCGACAGATTCGAGCCGATATTCCGTCCCAACACAAAAGCGATGCCGCAACCGAGGGCAGCAATTGCTACACCTCGCAAACCAACACCGGAAGTACCTAGGGCCACATAGACGATTCCACTGAGAGTATAGCCAGAAAGAAGGCTATAGAGAGTCAGCAGGGGCAGAGCAGTGCCTGTATTGCCTCTTTCGGCAGTATTACGCGCGACAAAAAATAAAATAATCTCGGCAACCAGGGCGACAAAGAAAGTCGGGAAGAAAATCTGGGGATAGGATTGGATCACACCTAAACCGCCATAGGTTCCCACCGCAGTCAAAATTAGACCGCCACCGAGATAGGGCAGGGCCTTGGGGATAACATTAGGGCCGATAAGAGCTTGGCTTTTAGCCTCGCGTAAAGCTTGACGAAAATTACTGGTATTACTCATGGTGACTAGGTTCGAGATACTTGTCTCAATCAATCTTGTTAAACAGAAACTATTCTTGATTAGTTCGTCAAGAATACTGAATCGGAGGGAAGAAAAAAAAGTAATCTTCTCCCCCGCATCGATTCCCTCTTGATTGTAACGAAAAGACTAGGGATCGAGCTAAGTAGGTAGGTATTAAAAATTGTCAGATACCCTCCTTATCAAGGCGGGATCGGCACCCCCCTTATCAAGGGGGGATTAAGGGGGGATCGAACCGAAAATCCATTTTCACCCCTCTTGACCTTTTAAGTTACCGTAAACAGAAGCCCGATTCAAGCCGATAATGTCCCGTCAACTGGATATTTCCTGTTTTTATTAATTACAATCTTTTAGAGTATCCCCTGACCTAAAGCCAAACCCGTCACCAACATTCCTAACACTAGAAAAGGCTGGGCGCTGGCTTGATATTTGACATCATTTTTGAGCGGATCCCGCAGAAAATACATATCTTGGAAAGTGATCTGAGGGATAATTAATAACAGTAAAATAGCGGCATAAAGATTCTGATGAATACTAATCAGATAGCCCGCAATTCCTGCTTGAAAAACATCGATCATAATCACACAAATCCAAGCAGCGGTCGTAATTCCAAACATAACTGGCAAGGATTTTAAGCCTAATTTTTCGTCACCTTCCACACTTTTAAAGTCGTTGACCACAGCAATGCCTAAACCCGCCAGACTATAGATGAGGGTTAGGAGCATAATTGTCCCATTTAACTGACCAAAAAGGGCGTGACCTGCCCACCAAGGTAATGCTATATAACTAGCACCGAGGGCATAATTTCCTAGCCAACCATTTTGTTTTAATTTTAAGGGTGGCGCTGAATAAATATAGGCAATAAAAGAACCAAATAGGGTTAAACAGAGCATGATCGGGAAATCATGACCGGCCCAGCGATCGAGAAGATAAGATATTCCTAACCCAGCTGCTAATAAAACCAAAATCTGGCCGACCACTTGCGGAATAGAAATTGCCCCCGAAGGAATCGGACGATAGGGTTCATTAATTGCATCGATTTCTCGATCGTAAAAATCATTTAAAGTTTGGGTATAACCAGTCATCAACGGACCGGAAAGTAACATACAGGTGGCCGCTTTTAAGACATCTTCTAAAGACCAAGTATAATTCCCCGATGAAGCAGCCCCACAGACAACCCCCCAAATCAAGGGAATCCAAGTGATCGGCTTCATCAATTGTAAGCGGATTTTCCAGAGGGAGGTTTCTGCCGATGAGGCCCCTTTCATGCCCAATAATTGGCGAGTTTTGGCCGCTCGATTATCCTTGTTTTCTATCTCGGTGTTTGACATAATCCCTTAAAAAGAAATAATTAAGTAACCGTCTTGGAATTTTGCCCCTTTTACCCCTCGTCCGGTCAGAGGCGGTGGTACATCAATATTACGCCGTTGATCCCCGGCTTCGATGGTTAATTCTGGACCCGATTGCGTCAGTTTTACCTGTTTTTTCTCGAATCCGGGTAAATAAACCTTGACCTGACCAGCTGCCGGATCGATTATTAACGGTTTGGGCGGCTGCACCGTGAGAAAATTGGGTAACTCGGCGATTAACTCCTGCCAATCTTCTCCTTGACGGTCGGGTAAAATCGCCGCCGGCAGCGGGGCAAAATCCTCCGTAGCACTCTGACAGCGATTAAAAATCACTCCCCCCACATTTAAACCGATTTGCTGCGCCGCACCCCAAAGATATTTGGCATCTGCGATCGCAATTGGCTCATCATTGGTGACTAGATAGGCTAAAACTCGCCGAGGATCGGCTAAAGCGGAACGTCCCTCGTCTAAAATGTTATTATCGGCCTTCTTCCCTAAACCGTCGGGATTAAAGGAGAAATTCAGCACGGCAGCGGCAATCGGTTGGAAAAAGGGAGAAAGGGTGCGACCGATCTCAGAATCGCTGAAAACCTGCCGAAAACGCCGTAAATACCAGCCACCTACCTCTGGAATCGCCAACATTCTCAGACTGTTGATATCTCCGCTGCCGTCGTAGATGATGACATCGTAATTTCCGCTTTTATCCTGTTCCCGCAGGAAATTTAAAGCTAGAGCTTGATCCATTCCGGGTAAAATACCCAACTCTTGACCATAAACGTTTTTCAAGGTGGGAGAACGCAAATACTGCTTTTCCAATTCCTTGACTTCTTCCCAACTTTTTTCTAGTAATTGTGTACTACTAAGCTGGACAACCGAGAGATTGGGGGCAATTTCCGTAATGGAGGAGCTAGGGGAGGCCTTGAGGAGTAATCCCCAAGCAGGACCGGAATCTTGACCGATCAAGAGAACTTTTGACCCCAGACCAGCCATTTTCTTCGCCGAAGCGATCGCTATTGTACTGCGACCGCTGCCCCCCTTGCCCAAAAAGGTCAAAATTAAGGACATAGTTAATTCCTAAGCGTTGTATTTAGATGAGTTTGAGTTCATCCTCAAAAAACCAAGTAGCGGTCTTATCATCGAACTGGACAACAGCACCAACACCGCTGCCATCGGTCATCTTAAAGTTTTTGATGACACCCACTTTACCCAATTTACCCGCTACATCCGAGTTAACGCGGTCTCTTAAGCGACAGACCTTGACTTTTTGCCCGATTTCCATTACTTCCACAGTTTTAATAAGACGATAATTCAATAAACCAATCCTAAGTTTAATATAAATTCGTGTAAGATAAACCCCCCAATGCTCTTCAGTTATCGGTCTTTCTCAGATCATCTGCACTTAGCGATCATATATACTAGCAAAAAGGTTTTATTTGGCTTCTGGGGCAGGATTTTGTAGATTTTCCAGTTGTTCCCTTTGCTTGCGTTTAAACTCCTCGGCCGCTTCGTTGATATTATTGAGGGTGTCTTCCTGAAATTCCGATCCGTCCCGGCTACGACGAAAATTACTATTATGAATCAAGTCTAAAGGATTAAAACCACCGAGATCATCCCTGCCATCGGAACTACGTTCATTTTTTTGATAGTCCGGTTGACTGGGGTTCAAGCTTTGAGCTAACACTTGCGGACTAAAATCAGCCCCGACCAATAAAATAGTAGCTAGGAATAAAGACGATTTGATCAACATTTTTTGAGTATTCATAATCTGACTCCTCAGAAAATTAAGTGGGTAGGTGTTAAAAGTTGTCAGGCACCCCCCTTATCAAGGGGGGCAGGGGGGATCAGAGGCAAAATCTATCTTCAATTTAATTATAACTACTTACTTGTCTAGTTTTTGGTTGTGAGAAAGTTACCAGCTTTTCAGTTATCAGTAAACTAATAACTAATAACTGATAACTGATTTAAGCAAAACGACGACGAAGTAAGGGCTGAATTGCCAAAAGGATTAGCAGATCAAAAGCGAAGAGCAGGGCTAAAACTGTCAAGAAATTGAGGTCAAGCCAAGGGGTTTGTAAGACTATGCTATCAAAAGACCAGTGCTGATTGAAATAAATATAACGGATCGGTTCGATCGCATAGGTAAGAGGGTTGAGACTAGCGATTACTTGTAACCAATCTGCCATAAAGTTTAAGGGAGCGAGGGCGGTACTGGCAAATAAAAGCGGTAAATTGGTGACGAAAATGACGGCGATTAATTCGATATGTCCGGGCAGAGCAAAGGTTAAACTGAGACTTAAGGCAGTCATCCCCAAAACTATTAGGAAAACAATCAAAGCGATCGCACCTAATCCGGCTAAACTAGGCAATCCTGCCCCTAAAAAGGCACTAGCAGCCACGATCGAGGCGGTTTGGATGAAACTGAGGGCGATAATATAGATGGTAGAAGCGGCCACGATCGAGTACCGAGTGGTTAAAGGTGCTACCAAGAGACGGTTAAGAAAGCCAAATTCTCGATCGAACATTACCGGTAAACCGGCATTGAGGGCCCCAGAAAAAGCGGTAAAGACAATCACCCCGGGGGCGAGAAATTTAGCATAACTGAGATCGTTGCCGAATAGACCCTGGGGAGCCTTATAAAACAATGCCCCAAATAAAATCAGCCACATAAAGGGCTGAATTACCCCCGCGATTAGGGTTGAAGGACGACGTTGTAATTGGATGAACAGACGTTTAGTCATGGCCAGAGTTTCTTGCAGAAATTCCCCTAGCACATTTCCCCCATCGTCCACCGTTGCTGCTCTAGTGGGATTGGGGGCTAAACTAGCTTTTAAGGAAGAAGGTGTGATGGTTTGGCTCATGAAATATTTACCTCTAATGCAGTCTTAACGAGTAATTTGGATAGTCAACAGTTTATAAGTGATCAGATGGCTCTCTTGGGGTTCCGGTGATCAGCAAATCCTCTCGAAGAAAAGACTTACACCCTACCACTTCTCCAATATACAAGGGGCGTAAGCCCTAGGGGAAAGGAATGTAAATATTTATTAAATTGTAGCGTTTGATACAATGCGGGGGGGGAAGTGTGTATGCTCTCCTTGAGCATTCGCTTGTCATTGTTTTGGGTTGCCCTATTGCTTAACCCGAATCGAAATGTCACGCACTCAAACCATTTACCATTAACCCTTTTCTTTTCATGAAAATAAAACAACTCTGCTTTGTCTCTGGAGTTGCCCTGGCGACTCTAGCAACGGCTAGTGCGGCACAAGCTGCTTTGGTGGTCGTACCCCCCGCCCCGGCTTGGCTCCTGGCGCTCAGTATCGGTTGGTGTTTGTCACTGACGGCACACGGGATGCAACAAGCTTCAACATCGCCGACTACAATACCTTTGTCACCAACCAGGTAACAGGAAGCGCTCTTGCTACGGCTTTAACAACGGCAGGATTTAACCCGAATACGACCACTTGGACTGCGATCGCTTCTACGCGAGCTTCAGGTTCTATTGTCGCAGTCAATGCTCGTGATAATACAGGGACTAATCCATCGAGTCCGGGTGTCCCCATCTACCTCATAGATGGCAATCGGGTCGCCAACAATAATACCGATCTCTGGGATAGCTCCATAATACGATCGATTAACGTAACTCAGAGTGGTGCAACAACACCAACAGCAGGGGCGGCTGTTTGGACTGGAACGAATCAATCGGGAGTGGTGTCTCCTGGTACAACAGACACAAATGGTCTTGGCGGCACGACTGGTTTTGCGATGACTGGTCTCACCAATCTAACAACTGCCAATTGGATTTTCAACAATACAACCAATAGAACAAATACGCGTCGTCTCTATGGAATGTCTTCTGTCCTGAAAGTGCCTGTGTTAGAAATCCCCGAACCCTCTAGCCTTCTTGGTTATATCACACTGGGCGGTTTAATGTTAGGGGGTGCTGTCCGCAAAGCGAGGAAATAATGTCCCAGGGAGAGGAGACGCGGGTTTCCTCTCTCTTTTTTGAGGGGTTTCATGGGAAGATCGGCAAAGAGCTATGGTGCAATCCCGATCATAATGAAACGAGACTCGATATTTTACCTGCTTTTTCAACAATCCCCCTCCCTTCTCTTCGATTTACTGGAAAACCCACCAGATAATGCCACCGAATACCGCTTTGACTCCGTAGCCGTCAAAGAACCCAAATTTGAGATCGATGGCGTATTCCTGCCACCCGATAATGATAGTAGCGGGGTGATCTATTTTTGCGAAGTGCAATTTCAAAAAGACGAACGACTTTATGAAAGGGTATTTGGTGAATCATTTTTGTATTTTTATCGTCAGCGAGAACGATTTACCGATTGGCAAATTGTTGTCATCTATCCCACTCGTAGCCTAGAACAAAGTAATTCCCATCCCTACCGGGCGCTGCTCAATTGTCATCAGGTGCATCGAATTTATCTCAACGAATTAGGCGAAATTCAGCAGTTACCCCTAGGAGTTGCCTTGATGGTACTCACTACTGTGGAAGAAACCCAAGCACCAGAAAAAGCTCGCTATTTACTGGCACGAACCCAAGAGCAAATTGCAGATACAGAAGCCAGTCGCGCCATAATAGAAATGATTGCCACAATTATGGTCTATAAATTTACTAACTTGAGTCGGCAGGAGGTGGAAGCAATGCTAGGACTACAATTGGCAGATACAAGGGTATATCGTGAAGCCAAGGAAGAAGGACGACTGGAAGGACGACTGGAAGGACGACTGGAAGGACGACTGGAAGGACAACTGGAAGGACGACTGGAAGGACGACTGGAAGGAGAATCTGCCCTGATTTTGCGTCTGTTGCAACGTCGCTTTGGTGCGGTGGATGAGGTGTTGGCTGCCCAGATTCAGGCTCTAGAAATCGAGCAATTAGAGTCCTTGGCTGAGGCTTTGTTGGATTTTACGGCATTAAACGACCTAGTGCTTTGGCTAAATCGCTACTCGTAACCGCTTAACTAAACTTAGTCAAACCTAAGCCACCTGAAAGGATGAGTTAGGAAATTTTGATGGCCAAATATCCATCCCTGACGATAGGTGACAAGGGCAATTCTTGTCAGAGGGCAGATAAAAGTTTATGCGGATGGCGAGACTCGAACTCGCAAGGCGTAAGCCACACGCCCCTCAAACGTGCGTGTCTACCAGTTCCACCACATCCGCTTGATTTTAGCTTAACCACTATAGCACAGAAAAAAAATAATCTGCAAGCAAATTTTAAAAATTACTGCCGCACAACCTTCGCGCCACCTGAGTTAGTACGGATAAACCTTTTAGGGAACCTTGAATCAAATGGAAGGCCGGGACAGGACGGATTAACATTTGTCGAGTTAGGGGCAATGGTAGCAGCTGACCTTGATTATCAATTGCCGGGGCTAAATCGGGTAAATCCTGTGTCACCTCGTCGCTAATCACGCGCACAATTGCCACTTTTTGCCCCGATAAAGCTGCTAAAATCCTTGCTCCTTCCATATCTACCACCTCATAGCCCCCCTGTCCTAAACGTCGTTTTTCCTCGGACTGGCTAATCAGGCGATCGCTGGTTAAACCTTTAACGAGACTATATCCGGTTAATTGGGCGATTTCTGCGGTTATTTCCGGTTCACACTGCCAATAATTCCCCTTTTCTAGGCCACAACCTTGATAGATTACCCCATCTCCGACCCGATAGCGATCGCTGAGACTGCCCGCTAATCCCATCAGCACAATTTTTCCTGTGAGCTTATTAAGAAATTCTAGAGATAGCTTAGAGACTGGGGAACTGTCGAGGAATTCTGGAGCGCCAAGGTTAATCGGGATAATTTGCGGGGCTAAATCGCCGATTGTCCTTAATCCTCGACGGATTGAGCTATGCTCGGCCCCCCGGGGAACGAGAATAATATCTTCAGGTGTGAGCATGAAATTTTTGAGAAAGTTTCCTAATTAGTCCACTGAGATGTTATAAACAATAATAGTGAACTAATTAGGAATAATTCTTAAGTAAATAGCCCTGCCACTGACTGGGCGATTGTCTTTCCCACCATGAAAAAGTCTGTCATTCTGCGTTTATCCGAGGTTAACAAGCGTTTTCCCGCTTCTCCTACTCTAGCTGTCGATAATATCAGTTTTAGTTTAACAGAGGGCGAAATTCTCGGATTATTGGGTCCGTCGGGCTGCGGTAAAACCACTCTACTGCGGATGATTGCGGGATTTGAAAAACCATCTCAAGGAGTGATTGAATTGGGAGGGCGAATAGTTGCCGACGAAAAAACCTTTATTCCCCCGGAAAAACGCAATACGGGCATGGTTTTTCAGGATTACGCTCTTTTTCCCCATTTAACCATCGCTGACAATATCGCCTTTGGGTTAAAAAATTCTGGGGAGAAATTATCGAGCAAAGCTATTAACGCCAGGGTGGCGGAAACTTTGGATTTAGTCGGACTGCAAGGACTAGAAAAACGTTATCCCCATCAGCTATCGGGAGGACAACAGCAACGAGTCGCCCTCGCCCGCGCTTTAGCCCCAAAACCCTCTTTAATCCTCTTAGATGAACCTTTAAGTAATCTCGATGTGCAGGTACGGCAACGGTTACGGCACGAGATCCGTCATATCCTCAAAGCGACCGGCATCTCGGCCATTTTTGTCACCCACGACCGGGAGGAAGCAATGGTGATCAGTGACACAATTGCGGTCATTTGTCAAGGAAAATTAGAACAAATTAACAATCCCGAAGCAATTTATAGTCATCCGGCCTCGCGATTCGTGGCCGAGTTTGTCACCCAAGCTAACTTTCTCCCCGCTAGACGGAAGGGGGAACAATGGCAAACCGAGATAGGAGTCTGGGAAATTGCCGATGGTCAAGATTTGGACAAAGGGGAATTGATGCTGAGAGAGGAAGATGTCAAAATTAAACCGGATGAGACGGGAGAGCTGGTTATTTGCGATCGCCAATTTTTGGGGCGGGAATACCGTTATTGTCTGTTAACGGCCACCGGCAGCCAAATCCACGCTAGAACAACGATTAACACCCAATTAGACATCGGTACAAAGGTAAAACTATCGATTATTCCCGATAGCGTCCGTGTATTTGCCGACTGATAAATCACATCTGACCCCTGACTCCTGAATTCCCATCGGTCTCTCCAGCTAATATTGATATCGATCGCGATTGAGGACTAGGGTGGCATTTTTAGCGACAAAATCGATAATTTTTTTAGCCACATCCACACCGGTGGCCGCTTCTATTCCTTCTAAACCGGGAGAGGAATTAACCTCGATAACCACAGGCCCGTGATTGGACCGCAATAAGTCCACACCCGCAACCCGTAAACCCATGGCTTTAGTGGCCCGTATAGCCGTACTGCGTTCCTCTGGGGTTAATTTTATCTTTTCTGCTTTGCCACCGCGGTGAAGATTAGAACGAAAATCCCCTTCGGCCCCCTGTCGCTTCATCGAGGCTACCACTTTTCCATCGATGACAAAACAGCGCAGATCTGCCCCACTGGCCTCTTTAATATACTCTTGTACTAGAATATTAGCCTCTAGTTGCCGAAAAGCTTCAATAACTGACTTGGCTGCTTGGTCTGTTTCCGCTAAGACTACCCCAATACCTTGAGTTCCCTCTAATAATTTAATCACCAGAGGGGTGCCGCCGACGGTTTCGATTAAACCATCGATATCTTGAGTTGCGTGAGCAATTCCCGTCACCGGTAAACCTATCCCTTCCCTAGCCAGGATTTGCAGACAACGCAATTTATCCCGCGACCGAGAAATTGCTTGCGAGTCGTTGGCAGTAAAAACATTCATCACCTCGAATTGTCGGACGACTGCGGTTCCATAGAAGGTTTTTGAGGCGGCAATACGGGGAATAATTGCGTCGAAACTCTCCAAGGGTTTACCGTTATAGACAACCGTGGGTTTATGGGAGGTGATGTTCATGTAACAGCGCAAATAATTGATCACTCGTACCTCATGGCCTTGAGCTTCTCCCGCTTCTTTCAGTCGCTTGGTGGAATAAAGAGAAGCGTCTTGCGATAAAATAGCGATTTTCATAAATTTTCGCTTAAATATTGCTTTTACAACTGAATAGCTCCTTATTTCCCCATATTGACTTTTTTTGCTGGCAACTCATAAAATTTCTGTTCTCGATCGAAGTCCATCGATCATTATGGCGCTGACAGTTCCCCTTGAACAGTTAAGTTAAATGAAAGGTAAAAAAGATCAAGCTTAAGACTAGATTTATTTTTGTCGTCAGGCTCAGTTTAAGTTATAGTTTTAAGTACCTAAGCAAAATTAACTACACATTTCGATAAAGCTTTTGCCTTTTGCCTATCCTAACCAAGAAATTAATTTTACACGACTACTTAAGTATTTAATTGACGAACAAAGACTAGAGAAGGAGCAAAGGGAAAAAATGTCAATTAATCAATACAATTTTGTTACGGTTTTGCTACTAGGGATGATCGATCGTTTAGAATGATAAGGTGATCAAAGATAATAATTATGACTTTACTAGCGAAATCTTTAGAGGAACTGACGGACTGGGTAAAAGACCAGGGACAACCCGCTTATCGGGGGAAACAATTACACCAATGGCTATACGAAAAAGGGGTGCATTCTTTGGCGGATATTTCCGTATTTCCCCAAGAGTGGCGCAGCAAGATGGCAGACTATCCTATCGGTCGTTCCCTCATAAATTATCGCAGTGTAGCACCCGATCGCACCCGTAAATATCTGCTAAAACTGGCGGATGGTTTAATTATCGAAGCGGTGGGAATTCCCAGTGAAAAAAGATTGACAGTCTGTGTTTCTTCGCAAGTGGGCTGCCCGATGGCCTGTGATTTTTGTGCCACGGGAAAAGGGGGTTTTACTCGTAATTTAAAAGCACATGAAATCGTTGACCAAGTGTTAACAGTACAGGAGGATTTTCAACAGCGAGTTAGTCATGTGGTGTTTATGGGGATGGGGGAACCTTTATTAAATATTCCCGAAGTGGTGACAGCGATTCATTGCCTTAATAAAGATATGGGTATCGGTCAGCGTTGTTTAACTATTTCGACGGTGGGATTACCCCATAAAATCAAGCAACTAGCGGCACATAATTTGCAAGTAACTTTTGCTGTTAGTCTTCATGCTTCTAATCAACAAGTTCGAGCTAAATTAATCCCCAGTGCCGACCATTATCCCCTAACTAATCTGATCCAAGACTGTCAGGAATATGTTCAAATCACGGGACGAAGGGTGACATTTGAATACATTCTTTTAGCGGGAGTGAATGATTTACCCGAACACGCAGGGGAATTAGCCAAACTGGTGAAAGGTTTTCAATCCCACGTCAATCTCATCCCCTATAATCCTATTCAAGAGGTAGATTATCAACGGCCTGATCAAAAAAGAATCAGGGCTTTTAAAACTATTTTAGAACAGGAAAAAGTCGCCGTTACTGTCCGTTATTCGAGAGGTTTAGCGGCCGATGCGGCCTGTGGACAATTACGAGCGAGCGTCATGGTCAAATAAACTTGATTTGTTCACTACTCTATCATCAGTTTTCTCTGTTATAATTAGAGTAACAGAGGAGTTTTAGCGGTGTTGTTTGTTAATAATTGTAAAATTTAATCAAGATCGGGATGGTTATCGAGTAACACCTCAACAGTAGGGCAAATAACTGTTAATTGTGCTTCTTTAACTAGCGGTTTTGGTTATCCCGTTGCGGAATTTTTTCAGAGGGGTAAATTTTAGTATTTGTCAGCCGCAGTAACTCGACTATTGGTAATTTCTTCGAGTTCGGGGGTAAGGATCATGAAAAGTAAAATATTAGCAATTGCAGCTTTAGGAACTTTAGCGGTTTTTAATTGTTTTCCTGGGGTAGCTTATAGTCAACCGCTACTTGTCAGCCAAGAATCAACCACACCCACCTTGATCGTAATTGATGATGAGGAGATGGCACAACTTCCTGTGCCTGTTCGTCAAGGATTGGAACTGTATCTAGCGGGCAATACTGGTGGTGCAGTTGATGTGTGGGTAGATAGCATGATTAAATTCGCCAAGGATCATGAGGATTTTTTTGAATCGGCCGAACAAGCTAGAAGGGATGTCCATATCTGGGAGGAATCCCGTTTACAAATGAAAAAAATTCTCAAACAATACACTCAAGCTAGTGGACCTTGTAAACAATCTATTTTCCTGCAAGAACTTATCTATCCCCAGAATAAGTTTTTAAGACGTTTTTTCTTGAAACTTCGCCACGAACAAGATTCTTTGTTTATAGAGTTTATCACTTTACAGACCCCTAAAGGAGTGTATATTACCCACTTTCACTTCAATCAAGACCTGCGAGAAATCATCGGGGATGATAAGTAGTAGGACATCAATCGACTACACTAGATCAAGGAGGTAGCGTTGCGACTTATCAGCAGGCTGATCTTCAAACAATTAACAGTGATCACTTAATCCCATTCAGGAGGTGGATGATCAACGGCCTGATCAAAAGAGAATTAAGGCTTTTAAAACTATTTTAGAACAGGAAAAAGTCGCCGTTACTGTCCGTTATTCCAGAGGTTTAGCCGCCGATGCGGCCTGTGGACACTTGCGATCGAGTGTCATGGTACAATAAACGGCCGTAAATCGGCCATTAACTAGGGTTGGCTGAATAAATCTAAAAACCTTGTTGGGTAAGACGTTTAGACTTTTGGAAAATCAAAAGGTGCCAGCCATTGGAGGGATCGGGGGGAAAATTCAGGGACTTTTTCCCTGAAAATTAGGTAATTTACCAGATGAAAATGGGTACAACCCTACACCCTACACCCTACACCCCACACCCTGGCCCCACGAGAAACTTTTTGCCGCAAACCCTAACTAGATTGCTAGTCTCCCTGCTAGGCTAAACTAGAGAACTATAACATCAATGTAGGAGCCATTTCGATGCAAAGTCTCTCTAGTGCCAAAGAAAATCGCCTTTTTGTCTATGAAGTCGTCGGTTTGAGTCAAAATGACAATACTGATAACCTAGATTATTCTATCCGTAAGAGTGGCAGTGTCTTTTTGACCGTTCCCTATAGCCGCATGAATCAAGAAATGCGTCGGATTACCCGTTTAGGCGCTCGCATCGTCAGCATTAAACCCTTAAACGCTGCTGCGGCCGAGTAGTTGAAAAAATAATTATTGCTAATATCTGTCCCCCGCTCTTGTCCTCATCAGGCCAACCAGGGGGATTTTTAGCATAAATGGGGAAAAGTAGCAGAAATCTTAATAAAAAGTAAAAATGCTGCAAATGTAACAGATTTTAACCAGAGAGTTGACCTATCCTGATGAAAAAGATAAAAGCGATGTCTGTGGTTTTTTTAAGATAACTCTCAATTAGGCCTAGGTGTAGTGTACCGATGGTAGGCTAAACTATGGAACGATTATCGTGACTTGAGTTGGGAGTTATATTTAATGTACAGTCCGAGTACACTAGCGGGAAACCGTTTATTTGTTTACGAAGTGGCGGGTCTCAATCAAAACGACAATACTGACAGCTTGGATTATTCAATCCGTCAGAGTGGAAGCGTGTTTTTCACGGTTCCCTACAGTCGCATGAATCAAGAAATGCGTCGGATTACCCGTTTAGGTGGTCGTATCGTCAGCATCAAACCCTTAAATGGGATTGCCCCCGTAGCAACTGTTTCTAGTGCCTCCACACCACAGCCAATCGCTCAATCATCGCCCGTCACCGAACAGACCAAGAAAAAGGCCATGACCCAAGCGAAAGAAAAAACAGATATCCCCGTCAACATCTACCGTCCGAATCAACCCTTTATCGGCAAATGTATCGAGAATTATCCTCTCGTTGATGAGGGAGGTATCGGCATCGTACAACACGTCACCTTTGACCTTTCTGGGGGCGATTTACGCTATTTAGAAGGGCAAAGTATCGGTATTATCCCCCCGGGGACCGATGCTAATGGCAAACCTCATAAATTGAGACTCTATTCGATCGCCTCCACCCGTCATGGTGATAAATTAGACGATAAAACCGTATCCCTCTGCGTGCGTCAGTTAGAATACCAACACCCAGAAACCAAGGAAACGGTTTATGGAGTTTGTTCCACCCATCTCTGTAATGTAGAGGTGGGTGCCGATGTGGCTATTACCGGCCCTGTGGGTAAGGAAATGCTGCTACCGGGTGATGAAGATGCCACTATCATTATGATGGCCACTGGGACGGGAATCGCTCCCTTCCGAGCTTTCCTCTGGCGGATGTTCAAGGAACAACACGAAGATTATAAATTCAAAGGTCTAGCTTGGTTGATTTTCGGAGTTCCCAAAACGGCCAATATTCTCTACCAAGAAGAATTAGAGAAAATCGCGGCGGAATTCCCCGATAACTTCCGTCTCACCTATGCCATCAGCCGGGAACAGCAAAATCCCCAGGGCGGTAGAATGTATATTCAACACCGGGTAGCCGAACACGCTGACGAAATCTGGAATCTACTCCAAAGTCCCAAAACCCACGCTTATATGTGCGGACTGAAAGGGATGGAAGATGGTATCGACGATGCTATCAGTGGTGCCGCCGCTAAAAATGGCGCTGATTGGTCTGTCTATCAGAAACAACTGAAAAAAGAACATCGCTGGCACGTAGAAACCTACTAAACCAGAAAGGTTCTCTGAAAATTTTTTCGGGTGGGCATTGCTCACCCTTTTTGTCTTGGCTTCGGTTAAGATCAGTTTTTTAAAAGGCCTTTAATAAAGATGAAATTCTCTCGACGCTTTTTTCCTGTTTTCCTTGCCCTCTGCTTACTGTTTATTTTGCTGCCCCGGGCCTGGAGTTTTACTAATAGCCAAAAACAAATTCTGGCAGATTTAAAAACAGCCGAGATTATTTATCTGGGAGAAAGGCACGATAGCCAAGGCGATCATCAGGCCCAATTAGCTATTATCGAGTATTTACAGGCTAATAATCCCCAAATAGCGATCGCTTTTGAGATGTTTCAACGTCCTTACCAAATCTATTTGGATCAGTATTTAGCCGGCAAAATTAGCGAAAATCAGTTGAGAGAAAAAAGTGAATACGACCAACGTTGGGGATTTGATTGGGAATTTTACGCCCCGATCCTGCGCTTGGCCAAGGCGAAAAAACTACCATTGATCGCCCTCAATACACCCACGGAAATCACTAGAAAAGTGGCACGGGAGGGCTTAGAAAGCCTCTCCACCTCAGAAATGACCTACATTCCCCCTAAAAGCGAAATAAACCAGGATAACGAGGAGTACCGTCAACAGATCTTAGCCGTTTATCAGCAACACACGGGGGGCAAAAGTCAGGGATTCGATCGCTTTTTTCTGGCACAGGTCCTCTGGGATGAAACCATGGCCGATGCGATCGCTAAATTCTGGCAAGCTCATCCCGAATATCAGATTATCGTCCTAGCAGGAAAAGGTCATATTGCCTACGGTTACGGCATTCCCAGTCGAGTCCAAAGAAGATTAGGCGATCGCGTCAGCCAGCGCTCGGTTTTCTTGGGAGACGCTCCTCAATCATCACCAGCAGAAACCAAAAAACCCGCCGATTATTTTTGGCAAGGGCAAAATTAAGCCAGTCAGGAGCTAGGAAGCAAGGGATGATAAGCTAAGATGCCAGTCTTTCAATTTAGTAGATAATAGGTCTGAAAAACTGAGGCTATTTTATGATTAATTTAACCTGTCAAGATACCGAAACACTCGATCGCATTTTAGCTGTGACTCGTGCCGTCGGTTGGGGTGGTGCTAAAATTCTCCAATCCTACCACCGGGGTGAACAGGATTTAGCCGTCAACGAGGAAAAAAAAGGCGGACCGGTGACGGCGGCGGATTTAGCGGCAAATCACTATATTTTAGGGGAATTACAAACAAATTTCTCGGATATCGACTTTGGTTATCTAAGCGAGGAAACCCATCAGGGTAATGAAGCTATCCCGAAAGATTGGGTATGGATTATCGATCCTTTGGACGGAACCCGCGATTTTATCAACAAAACGGGAGAATATGCCCTACATATCGCTTTATGTTATCAGGGAAGACCGATCATCGCCGTGGTTGCCCTACCGGATCAAGAAAAACTCTATTTTGCCCAAAAAGGAAAAGGTACTTTTCTAGAAACTAGCGACGGAAATATTACACAGGTAAAAGTTGCCAATAAAGATAAAATTACCGATCTCTATCTGGTGGTTAGTCGTACCCATCGCGACCAACGTTTTGATAATTTATTAAGCCAAATACCCTTCTTCGGTAAAAATTATGTGGCTAGTGTGGGCTGTAAAATTGCCACGATCCTCGAACAAAAATCCGATGTTTATATCTCCCTATCGGGGAAATCGGCGGCTAAAGACTGGGATTTTGCTGCTCCAGAGTTGGTTTTAACGGAAGCGGGCGGCAAATTCTCCTATTTTGACGGTCAACCAGTGCGCTATAATCGCGGCGATGTGCGGCAATGGGGGGGGATCATGGCTAGTAATGGTCCTTGTCATCAACAACTTTGTCAGTTGTCCACAGCAATCCTCGCCCAAATTGATGCCACTGTCTAATTTCTGCTCTCTTATTCTTTAGACATCTCCAAAAATTTGTAAGTCAGTCACAGCAAGGAAGACAGGCAGATTAGACCAAGAGTCAAAATTAGCTCTAAAAACCGATTAATCAGGGTTTTAAGAGACAAAATCGAATTTTGACGGAAAACTATGGCTAA
>NZ_JADBUP010000150.1:0-8228 GCF_020245605.1 Microcystis sp. M061S2
AGGCGATGATGAAGCAGGTGGTGGCGGTGAGCAGGGTGGGGATCATGATCACACCGAACCAGCCGACATAAAGACGGTTGTTGGTGCTGGTGATCCACTGGCAGAACTGCTCCCACAGGGAAGCGCTCTCGCGCTGTTGTAAGGTGGTGGTCATTGGTTTATGATTCCTATTAAGTTATCGAGGTACGATTGATGATGTCTCTATCTTAGAGAGTTTGTAACGGTTTGTAAAGGGGTTTGACGATATTGTTACTTATGCCATTGATAAGCTGAGGTTATGAAATGGGTCGGGTGCGGTTCGGTCTTTTCTGATCTAAGATTGAAGATATGACTCGACAACCTCACGACCAATTTGCCAAACAATACCTAGAAGAATTGCTTTCTCCTTTGGGAAAGGTGGAAGTCAGCAAAGAGGTGGCGGATGAAACCCGTCAGGTGGATATTTTCTTCTCTCCTCACCCTAATATGCGGGGAAATGCTCAATCTTTGGGTCTTTTAGGGCAAATGGTGACAACAAGCACTTTGCTTGAGCCTTTTCGCAATGCTCCCAATCGAACGGAAATTCGCAACTGTATCTTAAAATTGTTTTCGATTTTCGCTGAACTTCAACGGAAAGGGAAACGGGAAAAAACTGAGTTAAACGAGGATGACTTACCTAGATTATGGATTTTGGCTACTTCTATTAGTTTCCAGATCCTAGAGAGTTTTGATGCTAAATTAGAACTAGAAAACTGGACAGAAGGGATTTACTTTTTATCTCCCTCTCACCGAACGGCAATTGTAGCGATTAATCAGTTACCTATTACCCCGGACACTTTACTGTTAAGATTGTTGGGACGGGGGAAAACCCAAAGCCAAGCGGTGAGAGAGTTGCTTGAGTTGCCTTCCAGCGATTCCTTCCGTCAAAATGTCATGGAATTATTGATCAGTTGGCGCGTGAGTGTTGAAATTAACAATCTTTTAGAATCAGAAGATAGGGAGGTATTTATGGCTTTATCTCAATCTTATTTAGAGTGGAAAGAGGCGACCAAACGAGAAGGACTTCAACAAGGACTTCAACAAGGACTTCAACAAGGACAACGACAAATTATTGAAAATTTAATGCAAGTGAGGTTTGGGGAATTGGATGAGTCTTTAATAAAAGTTATTGATGAATTGCTCAAGTTATCACCGATGGAGTCTAGTCGTTTATTATTGGAGTCTTCACGAGAAGATTTAATCAGACGATTCATCTCTGAATAAATTAATTAAGCTGGGTTAAAATACGTCTTGGCTTAAACAGCTTCAAAGAAGCAATAAACGGCGTAAAACGGCAGGATATTATTTAACAGATGAAGAATTGCGATAGACCGGAAAAGATGCTTATGGTTTAGCGTTAGGACAATCTACTTTAGAGGCTTTTCAAGGAAAATATGGAGTCAACGAATCAGCATAAATTGTGAATAAAAATGCGATTATTTACCAAGCAATGGTGTTGATTTTGTGGTGATTATATTCTCTTAAATCTCTACAGATGAATTAGAATAGGCTCAAGAATCTAAGCATCCAAAAAGTGAAGATTTTAAATTAATAATTATCTTAAAAAACTAGGTTTCATCCTAGCTAAAATTCTCTGAAAAATTCTTTACCTAATTTCAGGAAGCCAATCTTCGTCTAAAATATCAGCTAAAGCATAAGGATTCTCTGAGGGGAATTTTAAATCCGTTTTCACCTCTGCAATTTTTCTGGCTTTACCATAAAGATAATCGAGACAATTAGATAAATGGTTTCTGAGATTGGTCGTTAATCTTAATTCCAATTGAGTCCGAAAACCAATTAATTCACCTCGCCAATGTCGCTCATTATCTTCTCGTTCGCTTGACCAATACTGATAGAATAAAAGATGTTGTATGATTTGAATTACTAAACTCTCAACCGCATTTTTTTGTTCCCTTCCCAAAGCTTCTAACTCCTCAATTAAATGCTCATAATCTAAACTCTCAACTTGACGATTTTTTAATAATAAAACTGTCTCATCTAGCCATTGCTGATAATCTTCTTCATAGATAGATGATAAACTTTGTCTAGCATGAATCATCGGTTATTCCTCAATCCTTCAGAATATATTGCCATTATACACCAACAAAAAAGCCCCCCTTTCGAGGATGCCCTTTTATCTAATGATTTAGACGCTAACTGATTGCAATGCCAAAAATAGGGAGTTTATAGACTTTCCCATCAAAGTCAGGTTAGATTATGACCGTTTCTTAATTAAAAAACCCACCAAAGAAAACAGGCCTAACCCTAAAATAGAACTAGGTTCCGGTACTAACGAAATCATTAGTTATAGTCATTTCAGATAAGTCTGATACACTCTAGACCGACAAAACCCTTATGAACTCTGGGATTAATATTCTCAATTTTAATTGAAATGGCTATACCTTACTGACCGCAGATTCCGCAAAGCTTCCAGGACCGAGCGTTGACCCGCATCTTCATCAAGGTAGAGACGGATTTGACTCATTACAATTCACTGGCTCGATATCGGGATTCCCAGTCTTCACAATCGGCTCGGTAAGCATCGATATCGGCCTCTATCTGTTCTTTATTCGCGTGATAATACGCTAGAGCGCTATAAATTTGAGCCAGACTTAATTGAGGATACTCTTTAGCGATCGCTTCGGCACTCATTCCCATTTTATGATCCATGACTAAACTTTGAATCGTGATTCTAGTTCCCGCGATCCGGGGACGAGCATTACAAATATCCGGACTAGCAACAATAAATTCACCAATATCGATGCCTGTAGCCATATTTTCGCCTAGAGAAGTCCCTTTTATTGTAGCTCGATCGATACATCCGAACAACAAAAAAGCACCCCTTTTCGAGGATGCCCTTTTATCTAATGATTTAGACACTAACTGATTGAAATGCCCAAAAATAGGGAGTTTATGGACTTTCCCATCAAAGTCAGGTTGATGATTGAAGTTGGAAATCGCCATCATGTTATATAAGCAACAGGATTAACGATAATTGCTATTATGAGTCTTTTTTTGCTTGCTTCTTATTCAATTTTCCCGTGAAGAAAGCACCGAATCCGAGTAATCCTAAACCCAATAAATTGGACGGTTCAGGAACACTTACAGTAATAGGGTTTTGGGTGACTGTTACTGTTCCAGGAGCAGTAAATGTTAACCCCGTCACAAAAGCAGTAGGATTAGTTGGATCGAGCATTTCCGCAGGATCGATATCACTGATGCGAAAATCACTAAAGCCAAGGGGATTAACACCCAACAAGTTGAAAGTCGTTCCCGCAACTAGAGAATAATTGCCAAATCCGGGTAATTCTAGGATAAAGTTACTGTCGCCTTGGGGGAGAGCATTGGGGATTAAAACAGAGGCGAATAAGGGTCCGCCTGTCACTGCGTAATCGTATCCTACCGACACAATCGGATCGAAAAAGATGGGGTTAATTATACCCAATCCATTATCACCGACCGGAACACCAGGAAAGGTAAAACCATCGGGATTGTTCGGATCTGGGGTGGGGAATAGAGGACTATCGGGAGTTGTACCAATGATTGAACCAGTGGTGAAAGCTCCTGTAGTTTGGGTGAAAAAAGCAATCAATGATCTTGCTCCATTAAAACCAGTCTCAAAAAGCAGATCACTTTCTACATATTCCAATTCAAACTCATAGCTAGTGTTGGGAGCAAGGGTGTTAGCGGGTAAGAGGAGACTGGTATCAGTAGGATTCAGAGAAACGTCAAAAACAGTTCCTCCCAACGTGGATAAGATGCTGAAATTTTTGAAAATGTCTGGGAATAAGGAAGTCCCATTGAAGCTAATAGTAAAGGGTTGACTCGGATCAAAACCTTGAAGGTCATTGAAGGTTGTTCCCGTCAAGAAAGGAACATCATTAACAAATGCTCTCGGTGGGACGGTTGGCAAAAACGCCGCTTGAGTACCCAAACTTCCCCCAACAATGGTATATATGTACTCAGTGCCATCGGGAAACGCCGCTTCCAGTGCCTCTAGAGTAGGATAGGTAAGAAGGTTTGCGGCAACAAACTCGTCTCTAAAAGGAAACAGACTATCCAAAGGGATAGAGGACTCAGTGCCATTGTAAAAAACAAAAGCACTCGTTAGGGCTGCCTCGTCAGTGTATCTGATACTAGGGAAAAACGTAAAAGAGCCACTATTGGGTTGAGCGTTGCTAGTTTGAGTATAATCAGCGAACTGACTAAGATTAAAGCCTGTTATGGCCGCTTGACTAGGGGTAGAGGCGGCGGCTTGTGCCGGGAAAGCCACCCCGATCGCCCCCAATCCGATCCCTAAGCTGATACAATTAGCTAGTATCTTGTTCATAACCTGATAAGACTCCAAAAAACTAAGTGATTCTTACAATCTAGATGTTCACTTTGGTTTTGTCTGTGGGAATTTGTGGCCATTTTGGATTTTCTGATATAATAATTTTCGTGGGATAAAGTGGGATTTAGTGACAAAAAGGAGGGCAAGGCTCATGAAACAAGGCTAAATTTTCCTTAATAAGGCAAGAGAACAGGCAAAAGTTTTCGCTTGTTTTTCCAACTTTAACAATATCTAATGTAAAGGACAAATTACTAAATTAAGAGGTTAATCAGTAAAAAAAGGCAAAAAATGGAAGAATTATTAGAGTTAAAAAATCTATTACTAGCTGGCAATATTCCCGATGCCTTGATCTTGGTAGAGGAAATGACAGAAATGAGCAAAGATGATAAGCTCAATAAGATTTTCAGCTTTAGTATTATTGTATTATTACATCTGATTAAACAGCAAGCAGAAAAACGCAGTACCCGCTCAGGGGAAACCTCTATTTCTAATTCTGTTAAACAGATTCAACGCATTAATCAACGACGTAAAACTGGAGGAAATTATCTAACATCAGAAGAATTAAAAGAAACCTTAGATGATGCTTATTTTTCAGCCTTAAGACAAGCATCATTAGAAGCTTTTGAAGGTATATATAAACCAGAAGAAATTGAAGCTATGGTTGATAAAAATAAAATTATTAATCAAGCATTGGCATTAATATTAATCGATTAAGTAACGGGTGACAGTCGGAAACAAATCAGGAGGTTTAAATGTCAGAAATAAAATAATTTGGCAAATATTTATAAAAAAACGAGAAAACTAAAATCTGTTCCCTTATCCCAAACAGTAATACAAAAGTTCTATCACTTACTTATATGGATATTCAAACCCTTTTAGAATGGACAGATAAACAGGTATTAGAGAAAACTGGTAAACATCTTGATTCGTTGCAAGAATCCATCTTACAGGGTATTTGGGAACATCAAGATTACGAAGAAATTGCCAAAGATAATCAGCGCAGTTATGACCATATAAAAAAAGAAGCATGGAAATTGTGGCAACTGTTATCAGATGTTTTTCAAGAAGATATAAAAAAGTCTAATGTTCGTTCTATTTTAGAAAATAAAGCTTCATCTACTATTTATCACTTTGTTAACTATCATTGTAATAATATCGGCAATAACCATATAAATATCTGTCGAGAAAATAATCCCTACTCAGAAAACAACTTAAAAAATTCT
The DNA here is from genome assembly GCF_020245605.1 of Microcystis sp. M061S2. NCBI lineage: Bacteria > Bacillati > Cyanobacteriota > Cyanophyceae > Chroococcales > Microcystaceae > Microcystis > Microcystis sp. M061S2. The sequence continues at coordinate 5,575 of NZ_JADBUP010000150.1, forward strand.
TCAAATTTTCCAGATAATGATCATCAATTCCCAATAATTAACCTAACAAAAGCTCCTGAATTAAGGTGTAACTATGGACGTAAGTTAGAACTATCTACCTTAAAAGAATGGCTAGATAATAAAACTCGATTAATTACTATTTATGGGTTAAGTGGAATTGGAAAAACAGCCTTAACCCTTAAATTAGTTTCAGAAATTGCCCCACAATTTGATTATATTATTTATCGCAGTCTGGAAAATATTCCTCAATTAATCGCTCTCAAGGATGATCTAAAACAGTTTTTCAGCCAATCTCTATCAACCCCCTTACCTGATATAATAGATTATCTAAGCTCCTATCGTTGTTTAATTATTCTTGATGATGTGCAGAATATTTTTAAACCGGGGGAATTAGCAGGTAAATATTTAAGCGACTGTCAGGATTATCATAAATTTTTTCATCAAATTGCTACCACATCTCATCAAAGTTGTTTGATTTTAATTAGTTGGGAACTTCCCAGAGATTTTGTCACCTTAAAATCCGATAAAATTAAAACTTTATACCTGCAAGGTTTAACGACAGAATTTGAAGAAATCTTCAAAGAATACGGTTTAAAAAGTGAGGAGAAATGGACGGAACTGAGGGAACTTTATCAAGGTCATCCTAACTGGTTAAATATCATCTCCTCAACTATTATTGAGCTATTTGATGGAGAAGTATCCTTATTTTTAGAACAAATGAAAAATGAAATTTATTTGGGGGATATGGAAGACTCGATCGAATGTCATTTACAGCGTTTATCCGCAACAGAAAAAAAGGTGATGCACTGGTTAGCTAATCAAACTGAAGCGGTAGAAAAGTTTCCCAAAACTGCTAATCTTGACTTATCTACTTCTGAATTTTGGGCAGCTATTCAGTCATTAATGAGACGCTGTTTACTGGATAAATTACCATCAGAAACCTCGTCCTATTTTCCTATTAATCCTGTGTTTAAATCTTATCTTAAAAGAAATCCTAACGATTAGGATTATCTCTTTACAGATAGATGCGATCGCATTTTTATCTTTAACTATTTTGCAAAACTTGTAAGAATAAATTTGGCGATAAAATTTGTGTATGATGATAATGCTTTAGCGGTAAAATGTGTTTTTTATCTAAAGAAACTAGATAATCAGCACCTATTTCGTAAGCGGCTGCCAAAAACATATTATCATTTGGATCAACCTGATCGAGTAGCGTTGCTTGATAAATACCTTGAATTTTGATAGCAGTATAAAAAATAGCCCTTAAAATATCCTTAATATCATTTCTGTCAATATTTTTCACTAATAGTTTTTCAACCAATTCCTCCAATAATTGAGGAGAAATAACTAACTTAAATCTACCCTCCCGCCAATAACGAATAATTTGACAAGGCGCACTGTTAGGATTTTTACTTAACAAAGCTGAAAGAAAAACCGAAGTATCAAGAATAACAAGAGGTGAATCTTGAGCAAACATCATAGTAAATCAGATTCTTCTAAGTTTCCTGAAATTCTCACACAAGCGTCATCAAATTTTTGCCAAACTTCATGATAACAATTATCGGGCATATTTTGAACCTCATTTAATGTTTCCATAATCAAATCTTTGGCCTGTTTTCTATTTACATTTTCTTTTAAAACTTCTAAATGCTTGTGTAACTGTTCTAATAACCATTGTTTATCTTCAAACGAAAAATTTCGTAACTTTTGTTCCAGTTCAATAATTTGAGGGGATATCATAAAATTAACTCCTGATCAAGATTAGTCTAGTTTAATGATAACAAAAGCTTCAAATTTAAAGCTTTAACTAAAGATTACCTTGTTATAAATATCTGCTATCTCCACCTCAACACGCAAAGAGTTTAAATGAATTATCCTATCAAATTCATAAGCTGTAAACACCCAGCAATCGCCTTCCTTTTGAAAATGTTCAATATAACATTTTTCCTGAGAAATCAATAAATATTCCTGAAAAGTTGCAATGGTTCGATAAGCGGCAAACTTTTCTTCTCTGTCGTAACTTGCCGTTGCAGCAGACAAAACCTCAGCGATTAAAACAGGATTAATTAAAGTATCTTTGCGTCCTTCTTGATAAGTGAGAGGTTCAGACACTACCATAATATCAGGATAGGTAGCTATTTGACGCTCAGGTATCCATAAACGCTGATCGGTGACAAAAACGGCATAGGGTTGATTCTTTAGTCCAGTATATAAAGCCACTAATAAATTACTAATAATGCGATTATGAGTCGGTATTCCTCCTGTCATAGCAATAATTTTTCCATCCAGATATTCATGGCGAGTTTGGGATTGTATTTCCCGCTCAAAATATTGACTAAGAGTATATTTTCCAGTGAGAGCGGTCATAATGATGATTGTTTGAGAATAAGCATTTTGCAGCGTTTTTCATTGTTCCCGAATTCTAACAACAAAAAAGCACCCCCTCGCGGGAGTGCCTTTTCGTTCAGACTAGGAATTAACCATTGATAGCGGGAGCAGTCAGAGCTACGGGAGCCTGTTCACCACTAGCTAAGTCTAAGGGGAAGTTGTGAGCGTTGCGCTCGTGCATTACTTCCATACCGATACCAGCGCGGTTCAGCACATCGGCCCAAGTACCGATTACACGACCTTGAGAATCGAGAATCGACTGG
>NZ_JADBUP010000151.1:0-7312 GCF_020245605.1 Microcystis sp. M061S2
GATACTTAGTACGACCAGCAAAGAAATTAGTAAAAGCTGTTTGTAAATGTCTTAACCCTTGTTGTAAAGGTACACAGCTAACTTCGTTTAAAAACTCTAATTCTTCTTGTTTTTTCCAATCGGTTAGCATTGAAGAAGTTTGAGCGTAGCCTACTCTTTCTTGTCTTTCGTACCATGCTTGTGTTCTGACATGGAGAGCTTTATTGTAAACTAATCTTACACAGCCCAATGTGCGCCGCAATAGCGACTCTTGTTCGGGTGTTGGGTAAAATCGAAACGAATAGGCTTTTTCCATGTCTCACATTTTAGCATATATTTCGTAAATGTGCTAATATTTAACAGTAAAGCCGCCGTAAAACGGCGGGGTTTCAGACCCAAATTTTCGATGAGATTAAAATCTCGCTCCTTGTTTTCATACTTGGGCTGAAGCCACAAGGCTTTCAACGGCAAGAATTTAGGTAACTCATGGGATTCTCCTAATCGCTAGATAAATTTACAGAAATAATAGAACATTAGTATTAATAACGTAGGGGTCCACCGTAACCACCGTATAAACCGACTCCGCGGGTACCGGCCCCCACCCCGTAAAAGCCAGGACCGACACCACCACCAACACCAATCCAATCGATAAATAGGGAAGTTGCCCCGCCGGCCTTGGGTAGAGTCCCTTCGATTAGCTTGTAGCTATAAATCAAGTCCTTGCCATCGATGACGGGATTGCTAATCTCGACGACAACTATAGTATTGTCTTGACGACCAGGTTCGTAGACTGAGAGGGTCGCATTGGGGGGATCGTTAGCAAAATTATCTTTTCCTGCCCTGGCTGTCCACTCATCCATATAGGCGGCCATGGTCAGATTACCAGCAATCCGGTTCGGGCGATCGGAAAAGTATAATGTCTGTTTGTTGACGTTCACCAAGCGAATTGTTTTTGTGACGGGATCTACCTGAATATCTTCTGCCGTTTGCACGAACATTAACTGCACTTTTTCTTGAGCAGGAGTAGTCTGGGCTACAGAAATATTGGGCATCCCCCAGCTAGTGATTGCCATGGCAGCTACTCCCAGAAAAAGTGTATAACGAAAACGCTTCAGGGATTTGGTCAATTGATGAGAATTTTTCATGATTGCTCTCCTTAATACCCAGTTTAAATAGACAACAGCTGATAGCGTTTCTCATCAAGATGAAGTATGACGGGATTTGGCGTCATCTCCGGACGACCAGCTACTGTTCCGGCGTTCCGCAGTTCCGTCCTTTCCTAAAACCAGAGACTTCCTACCTCACCATTAAGATAACGCTATATTTGATATTTCCAGTAATTTTCTTAGCCAATATTTAGACTAATTAGGGCTGGCTGAATAAATCTAAAAACCTTGTTGGATAAGACTTTCAGACTTTTTTGCCCTCAAAAAGTTCTGGGCATGGGAGTGATCGGGGGGAAAATTCAGGTACTTTTTCCCTGAAAATTAGGTAATTGACCACCTGAAAATCGGTAAAACCCCACACCCCACACCCTACACCCTGCCCCCACGCAAAAATTTTTGCCGCAAACCCTAGATAAAACTACCATTGCGGTTAGTTTTTGCTATAGAAAATCAAACCTCCTGGAAAAGTAAGTTATCGAGGCACTATCTGGTCAAAATATCTAAAAATTCCGATAAATTTGACATAATCTTAGATTTTATCGGTAGGATAGTTGTCTCTTGTCTTTTTTCTCCTCCTGTCTCCTATCTCCTGTTTCCTGACTCCTCACTAACTACGACAATTTTTGATTTTTGCAGGAGAGCTATTAAACATTGGCTCGCCAGCGATCGCGATTCCTCCCCTAAGACCGAATAAGCGAAACCGTCGATCGCAAGTCCCCTTTTCTACTGCCGGGCCATGATAATTTTCAGACGTTCCTCCTGGTCGATCAGGTGGTCATGAGCGTCCGTACCCACATCCAGTTGAACCCAACCGATCTTGCCGGTGAAACGACTGGTTTTCGAGGTATATTCCGCCGCTACGGGGGTACCGGATTCGTAGCCGATATCCGTGGTCTCGTCCGCAGAGAAAATAAAAGCCTGAGTTCGTTCTACCCGACCCGTACCCACCGGTTGACCGTCGTAGTAGAGGGTGACATTTCCCCCCCGTCCTAAACCACCGCCATCGTAGGCAAACTCCATCCGTACCTGATGCTTACCGGCCGGGATCGTCTCCGTCGCCTCGGTGACAAAACTTTGAATCCCCAGCACGTTATAGACGAACTTGGCTTTTCCGTCGTGGGTATAGACACTCCAACCACCGAAGCGGCCGCCTTGGGCGATAATCACCCCGTCCGCGCCTTCCGGGGGAATGTTCAGTTCCGCCGTCACCGAGAAGGATTTATTTTTGATGTTGATGACGCTATTTTCAGACAAACGCCCCATCCCGGCAAAGAATAATTGCGAGTTTCCCCGCACGAGGGTAGGCCGGCCAGCGGTGGCGGGATCGACCCGTTCCACTTGGCGATCGTCTAGGGGCAGTACATTATACTTAACCGCCTCGATCAGAAATTGTCGCTGTAGTTCGTGCAGTTTCTCTGGCATTTCCCGGGAGAGATCCCGAGCTTGCGTCCCATCCGTACTGCCGTCGTATAGTTCCCAGATATCATCGTCGAAAGGAACCATCGTCTGTCCAGTCATAATCCACGGGGTGCGGTGCTTGGTAATCGCACTCCAACCCTTGTAATAGATGCCCCGATTGCCAAACATCTCGAAATACTGCACATCGTGACGTTCGGGGGCGGCCGCGTCGTTAAAGGTATAAACCATATTCGTACCCTCGTAGGGACTTTGTAGGACACCGTTAACCATAGTCGGTTCGGGAATTCCCGCTACTGCCAACACCGTCGGGGCCACATCGATCAGATGACAGAACTGATGGCGAATCCCACCTTTTTCCCTGATGATTTTGGGATAACGAACAATCGTACCGTTGCGGGTCCCGCCCCAGTGAGAAGCGACCTGCTTCGTCCATTTGTAGGGGCTACTCATCGCCCAAGCCCAACCGACCGCGTAGTGATTATAGGAATCGGGCGCGCCGAAGTCATCCAGTTTCGAGAGGAGAAATTCCGGGGTTTCTAGACCCGCTAACCCGTTAAAGTTGGCCATCTCGTTAAACGCGCCCTGAAGCGTTCCCTCGGCGGATGCGCCGTTATCGCCGATGATGACGTAAACGAGCGTATCGTCGAGGATTTCTAGATTTTCTAAGGCTTGAATCACCCGTCCCACCTGCTCATCGGTATGTTCCAGAAAGGCGGCGTACACCTCCATCTGGCGCTCTAATACCGGCTTCAGGCGATCATCCATTTCATCCCAGGCGGGAATTTCGGCGTGACGGGGGGTGAGTTCGGCATTTTGGGGAATTACGTCCAGTTCTTTCTGTCGGGCAAAGGTAATCTCCCTCTGGTGATCCCAACCGTGAGCGAATTGGCCCCGATACTTGTCGATCCATTCCTTGGGGACGTGGTGGGGGGCATGGGTCGCGCCGGGGGCGAAGTACATAAAGAAAGGCTTATCGGAGGCGAGGGCTTTTTGTTGACTGACCCAAGCGATCGCTCGATCCGCCAGATCTTCGGTCAGGTGATACCCTTCCTCCGGGGTTTTCGGCGGTTCGATCGGGGTTGTTCCCTCGTACAGTGCCGGCTCCCACTGGTTATTCTCGCCACCGATAAAGCCGTAGAAATACTCGAATCCACCCCCGCCAGAGGGCCAAGCGTCAAACGGGCCGATCGGGCTGGTTTGCCAAACCGGTACCTCGTGGCACTTACCGAACTGCGCCGTGGAATAGCCGTTCAGCTTCAGGGTCAAGGCGAGGGGGGCTTTGGTGTTGGGACGAACGGAACTCTGCCCGGGGGCGGAGGTGGCGGTTTCGGTGATGTTGCCCATGCCGACCGAGTGATGATTCCTTCCAGAGAGCAAAGCCGCGCGGCTGGGAGAGCAGAGGGCAGTGGTATGAAAACGGGTATATTTTAGCCCCTGTGCCGCTAATCGCTCGAAAGTGGGGGTATTGCACGGGCCACCGAAGGCACTGGAGGCTCCGAAGCCCACGTCATCGAGCAGCACGATCAGCACGTTGGGCGCGCCGGCCGGCGGTCGGATATCTCGAATCGGGGGATAGTCAGTGTCCGGATTCTTCGCGTCGTAGGTGGTTAGACCGAAGGGGGTTAAGTCGGGAATCGGTAGAATTTGGCGTTGAATCGGCTTATCTTGGGACATCGTTCATTTCCTCCGGTAAATTTTTTCGAGAATCGATTAGGTCGAGAAATATTTAAATTTGTTAATTTCTCTTGACAGAATGCCTAATTTGTACTGTTGAAGCGCATCGTTCGGGCCATTGACTATCCTATCGCTTGCCAAAATCGATAATCTCTCGACTTTGCCAAAACTCGCACACGCTCGGCAAGATGGGGGATCAATCCCCCACGACGAGGTCATTCGGAAACGCGATTATTCCGTTGTGCCTCCCATAATTTCTGTTCGTCCCCCGGGGACAGTTTCGGACGGTTGACGGTAAGGGTTAATTTATCCAACGTACCGTTGAACCGGAAGGGAACTTGATAGTCTGCGTCTTCCACGGGAGTCCCCGTATCCGCGCCGACATCGAAGTTTTCGTCCCATTGAAGGATCAGGGGTAGAGTTCGCTCCATCTTTTGAGTCGCTACCGTTTGACCGTCCACTTTCAATACGCCAGTTCCACTCTGACCGATACCGCTTAGGTTGTTAAAAGCGAGCGTTCCCATGCCGAGGCCGTCGTAGGTAAAATCGAACTCCAGAACGTGTTTCCCAGGCGATAACGCGGTCGTTCCCTCCCAGCGCGGCCGTTTTAGGTCTACCAGATTCCAGAGGAAGACCGGTTTCCCCTTCAGCAGGTAAAATCCTTACCCACCGAAGCGCCCCCCCTGAGTGACGATCATGCCGTTCCCGCCATCGGCTGGAACTTCGACTTCGGCCTTGAAGTTATCTCAAATGTCGGGGTGAAGACCCGAAGCGCTTAGCGACGGGATGAAACCCCGACCAATATAAAACAGCGAAGCACGACACTTCGACAGAGCTTCGGTGGCCACTAAAATCTCGACAATCTCTGCTCTACAGTTTAACATAAAATAAGTTGTTTGAGGTCGATAAACAATGATTGTCTTAGAAATGAAAGCCGTGGTCAAACCAAGTCAGTGTTCTGCCATAGATGAAGCTATTCGTACAGTACAATTCATCAGAAATAAGGCTTTAAGGCTTTGGATGGATGCCAAACAAGAGGATAAAGTAGATAAATATTCTCTCAATAAATATTGTTCTCGCCAAACAGTTCAAGTTTGTCGATACTGTAAATTCTACTGCTAGACAAGCATCTGCTGAACGAGCATGGTCGGCTATTCCTCGTTTCTATGACAATTGTAAGAAAAAGGTTAAAGGTAAAAAAGGTTATCCTAAATTCCAAAAGAATAATCGTTCTGTGGAATATAAAAACTGTGGAGGTCAACTATCGGAGGATAGAAAGAAAATAACTTTCACAGATAAGAAAAATATTGGCACGGTTAAACTGAAAGGAACCAGAGACCTAAACTTTTACCCTATAGACCAAATTAAACGAGTTAGGATTGTTAAACGAGCAGACGGTTACTATGTCCAATTCTGTCTTAGCGTTGATATTCGGGAATATGCGAAACCGTTAGAGCCGACTAAAAGATGTGTGGGATTGGATGTAGGTTTAAAAGTTTTCTACGCTAACAGTGATGGGGAAACGGTAGAGATACCGCAATACTATCGCCAGGCAGAAAAAAGATTAAACCGTTTGACCCCCTCTTGCCCCCCGACGTCGGGAAGGGCTGAATAATCTTTGCTGTCAAAGCGCATCAACCTGACGCAAGAAAAATTTATTTTTGTAAATAATAATTTCAACTCGCTCGCTACTAGCATAGGATAGAAACGTCGAATTTTGAGGAGGAGTGACGATGAAAGACAGTTCTATATTCCGACGTTTCCCGCAGCTATTCGCGGGTTTGTCGGTGCTATCGATCGCTCTCGTCTTGAGTTCCTGGATAGCGGCGCGCTCCCTCTTAGCGGTGAAACGGGCCAGCGATGTTTTTGTCGTGACTGGTTCGGCAAAAAGGCCGATTACATCCGATTATATTCTCTGGCGTTTATCGGTTTCCAGTCAACAACCCACCGCCCGCGAAGCCTATCGCGATCTGATCCGGCAAACCGAGCGGATACGAGCTTATCTCAAAGAAAAACAAGTTCCCGACGACGCAATCACCACTAACGCGATCGAGACGATGGCGATTCCCCAAGTAACAGCTAACGGCCAGGAAACCGGGCAAATTCTTGCCTATCGCCTCAGCCAACGCTTCGAGATCCGAGCGGGGGATGTGGCCCGTTACACGGAACTTTCTAGGCAGGTAACGGAATTGATCGAGGAGGGAATTAGCCTCGTCTCTGAACCCCCCCAATACCTTTACACCCAACTCGATAAGCTGCGGGTGGAAATGGTGGCTGCGGCGACCAAGGATGCGAGAGCCAGAGCCGATGCGATCGCCAGTAGTACCGGCAGTCGGGTGGGAAGGGTGCGCGATGCGAAAACGGGAGTTTTTCAGATCACCTCGCGCAATTCCACTGACGTGAGCGATTCGGGAATTTACGACACCTCCTCGATCGACAAAGATATTACTGCGGTCGTTTCGGTGACGTTCGGGATCGAGTGAATTACAAGACAATCCTTAGTGCTGTCCAGACAGGGGAGCCTCTGTGCTAGAGCTAGACTTGACGTTGACATCCTCACCGCCGTAAAACGGACGGCGATTCCCAAACCTCACGATTTAGGCTTCGGCCGTGAGCTCAGCGTTCGACTGAGCTCACGCCGAAGTCCGAACGGTTTCTGCTTCTTTCCCGAAGGATTTTTCGCACCTGCCTTCACAGATTTACTCTGTTCTGGTCTTATGGTCGCTCCACAGACTGACACCGCAAGCCCTGCGGCCAAAATATTTTTACTTGCGTTAATATCTCGGTCATGGTGTGTCCCACAGTCTGGACAATCCCATTCTCGAACATTTAACGGCATTTTCTCAGCAATATACCCGCAATTACTACATCTTTTAGAGCTAGGAAACCATCTATCTATTTCGATGTAATTTCTTCCATACCAACGGCATTTATAGGCTAATTGTCTAGTTATTTCTCCCCAGCTTACATCAGATATTGCCTGAGATAATTTCGGGTTTTTGACCATATTCTTGACGGCTAAATTCTCAACCACAATCGTTTGATTTTCACGAACTAATTGAGTGGTTAGCTTA
>NZ_JADBUP010000152.1:0-39229 GCF_020245605.1 Microcystis sp. M061S2
AATTACCGGGGAAACTCACTACACCCGTTGCTAAATTAGCATTGATCGGTCCCCAATAGAAAGCATAGGATGTCGTGTCATTTCCCAGACCTCCATCAATGATATCAAAACCAAATCCGCCGTCTATAAAGTCATCACCAGCGCCGCCATTGATGGAATCGTTGCCATCATAGCCATAAATGGTATCATTCCCTGCGAGTCCCAAATACCATCCAGTGACTCCGGCTGATGCCGAAGATGGAGTAATGATGTTATTAGAGCCATTTCCCGTAACTAGGGGCATAAATTTAACCCTCCTTCACAATTACATAATTTACATCCTGTGCAACTGTATTTTTAGTCTTGATTGCCAAGGCTTTCAGAAATCGGCAGAGATAAAGTATCCTCTAGACCCCTGATTCTGTCGTTTTTAGTTGCACATTGCGTAATTGTTGCTATTCTACAGTCAAACGTCTAGAATGGTCATTAATTTTTGTGCATGGTCGGGTCTTCTAACCGAAGGCATTGACGAAAAACACATTGTATCTGTCCTAGAGGCACTATGAAAAAGCTTAAGCAATACTGGACTGCTGAAGCACTGGAAAAAGACTTAGGCGATCCTCTCAATCCCGATAACCCTCTATCCTACAAGCGGGTGATCGAAATTGACGAGAGCGAAGAATTTCCCCACGAGGAAATTCGCTGGTTATACGACTGGAAACTCCAACACTACTACATTCCCACGGATTGCGGCGGTGAATTTACCTCTTTTGAGGAATTTGTCGCTTTTGTGCGGGTACTTTCTCGACGGGATCAAACTATCGGCATCGCTTTTACTACCCTATTCTGGTCGTTTTTAAACTGGATGGCGGGAACCCCAGAACAGAAACAGAAGCTCGCCCGTTTTATCATGGATGACTATGGGGCGATGTGTCTGGGTTACTCGGAAAAGGAACACGGCAGCGATCTGATCAATGGTGATCTGACTGCGACGAAGGTGGAAGGAGGTTATATTCTCAATGGTGAGAAATGGCCGATTAACCGGGCGACTATCTCTGGAATTTCCTTTATTTTGGCGAAAACCGATGCTAACGGCGGGCCAAAGTGTTTAACCCTATTTATGGTCGATAAACGGCAATTAGAACCCGAAAAATACTATAATTTGCCGAAAATATACACCCATGGCGTGCGGGCCTCGGATATGAGTGGCATTGGTTTTAAGGATTGTTTCGTCCCCGATTCCATGCGTTTACGCGAGGAGGGAGACGGTTTAGAATTAGCCCTGAAAGGTTTCCAGATTACCCGAATGTTGTGCGCTGCTTTTTCCCACGGGGCAGCCGATACCGCTTTAAGAACTACCCTCGGTTTTGCCGTTAATCGGGTAATTTATAACAAAACTGTGATGGATTTGCCCCAACCCCGGCGCACTCTCGTGGATGCTTTCCTTGACATCCTTATTTGCGATTGCGAGACGATTCCGGCCGCGAGAGGTTTTCATATTATCCCCGAACAGTTTAGCGTCTGGGCTTCGGTGGTAAAATATTTTGTCACCGTCCGTCTGGAGGAGATGGTTAATAGTGTTTATGTGGTCTTGGGGTCGCGTTTTTATATGCGAGAAGAACACGAATTCGGCATCTTCCAGAAGCTACTGCGGGATAATTCGATTATCAGTATGTTTGACGGCAGTTCGATCGTCAATCTTCATGCTTTAATCCTACAATTGCGTCCTTTAACCAAATATCGGGCTAAGCGCAACTCGGGCACCATGTCGGCGTTAACAACCCGTTTAGAGGCGATTTTTAGCCTAGAAAAGTCAGTTCCTCCCTTTGAACCCAATAATTTAGAATTATTTGGCCGGGGAATGGATGATTCCCTGCAAGGTTTAGAGATTGCCCTTGATATGCTAGAGGGATTGAAAGATTCTCAGGAGGTGGACCGGGAAGTATTAGAAAATCTATTGATGTTGGGTAATTTAGTTTTAGAGGAACTAAATGCTCACGATGAACAGATTAGTCAATCGAAATTCGAGTATGGTCACGACCAATCACCCGAATTGTTCGAGATTGCCAAGAAATACTGTACTTTACACGCTGCTTCCGCTTGTTTACACACTTGGCTTTATAATCGTTCCATCTTGGGGGAATTTTTTGCCCGGGGGGAATGGTTGGTGTTGAGTTTACACCGATTACTGCGAACTCTCCGGCCGCTGCCTTACACTCTATCTGAGGTGTATGTAGAAAATGTTGCCCAAGAATTGCTGAAATTATATCGAGAAAATCAACATTTTTCGATCGTGCCTTTTCAATTAGCCCCTTCACAAACTACCGAGGAAAAAACCCATGAACTCCAACTCCAATCTTAATAATCTCGTACAAAATTGGTTAGTCAAACAGTTAGCCGATCAGTTATCTTTGGATGCAAAAACGATTAATGTGACTGAACCTTTAACCCGTTATGGTTTAGATTCGATCGATGCGGTAACGATGGTGGGTGATCTAGAAGATTGGGTCGGTCAAGAGTTACCTTCTACCCTTTTCTGGGATCATTCTACTATTGAAAAAGCGTCTCTTTTCCTAGTAGAAAACTACGATCTTTCTAATCTTTCCGGTGAGGAAACCCCCGCAGAAGTTGCTCCCGTCGCTGAAAAACCTGAACCGGCCGTTAGTGGTGGCAAAGGTTGGAGTTTATTCGGTCGTCGTTAATTATCAGTTATCAGTGATCAGTTATTCAGTTATCAGTTACTCGGTTATCAGTTACTCCGTTATCAGTGATCAGTTATCAGTTAAAGCTTTTCTCATAAAGATGAAGTATAAAATATAGGATAACTGCTGTAAATTAAAATACACAAAAAAGGGCGCTCACTTGATCGCCCTTTTCTCCTACTAAATAACAAAAATTATCTCAAGATATACACCAGTAAAAACAGGATAATCCAGACCACATCGACGAAATGCCAGTATAATTCTGCCGCTTCGACACCAAAGTGAGATTGACTAGAATAGTGGTCTTTTTGACGAGAACGCCAGAGGACAGATAGAATTAGCACTAAACCGAAGGTAACGTGGAGACCGTGGAATCCGGTTAAGGCATAAAAAGCGCTGGTGAAAACATTAGTTGTCAGACCGAATTCAGCGTGATAATATTCGTATCCTTGACCACAAAGGAAGATAATTCCCATCAGGGCAGTAATACCGAACCACAATTGTAAACCGGCATTATTGTTTTGTTTAATCGCCTTTTGTCCTATGTGCATAACAAAACTACTGGACACCAGAATAATCGTGTTAATTGTCGGTAGGGTTAACTCTAATTCTGGCGTGCCGGCGGGGGGCCAAACGGGTAACATGGTACGGTAGAACAAGAAAGCGGCAAATAAGCCTAAAAAGATGGAACTTTCCGCCACTAGAAACAAAACCACACCGAATAAGCGATGATCTGGGTGGCCATGATGCCCGTGTTCCACCGTTTCGTGATGATAATTGACAGAGAGTTGAGAATCTTCGAGCGTTGAACCTTGCATGATTGAATGTCCTTAGTTTACACGGGAGACGGGGAGCTTTTTCTCAGTGATCAGTAAACAGTAAACAGTAATCAGTGAACTGAAAACTCACATCTGATAACTGATAACTGATAACTGATAACTGATTATTGCGATTCGGCGCCCACTTCAGCGAGGATATCTTGTACTGATTCCTCTGCTTCCGATTCTTCCATATCAATACCGTAATCGTAGGGGCCGGACCAAAGAATCGGCATTTCCTCGAAATTCTCGATAATTGGGGGAGAGGAAGTTTGCCATTCTAGGGTTAAAGCGCGCCAAGGATTACGACCGGCGGGTTGACCTTTAAAGGCACTCCAGACCATATTAATAGCGAAGGGAATACTCGATATACCGAGAATATAAGCTCCTGCGGTACTAAGAACATTTAAATCCTGAAACTGCACATCATACAGGGCAATACGACGGTTCATACCCAATAATCCCAATTCGTGCATCGGCATGAAAGTTAAATTCAAACCGATAAAACTGAGAACAAAGTGGATACGACCGAGAGTCTCGTTATACATCCGTCCGGTCATTTTCGGGAACCAATGGTAAACGGCAGAAAATAAGGCCATTGCCGTACCACCAAATAGTACATAGTGGAAGTGACCGACGACAAAATAGGTATCGTGGACGTGGATATCGAAGGGAACAGAAGCCAACATAATCCCGGTCAAACCACCGATGAGGAAGGAAGACAGGAAACCGATCCCAAATAATAAAGACGTATTGAGACTCAGTTTACCCCCCCAAAGAGTGGCACACCAACTAAAGATTTTAATGCCCGTGGGAACGGCGATTAACATAGTTGCCGCCATGAAAAACATCCGTAACCAACCGGGGGTGCCGCTGGTGAACATATGGTGGGCCCAAACGATTAAACCCAAGAAACAGATGGTGAGACTGGAATAGGCGATCGCTCGATAACCAAAAATCGGTTTACGCGCATGAACTGGTAATATCTCCGAGATCGTGCCGAAAAAGGGCAAAATCATGATATAAACAGCAGGATGGGAGTAAAACCAGAACATATGCTGATAAACCACCGGATCGCCGCCGCCGGCGGGGTTAAAAAAGCTCGTGCCAGCGATTAAATCAAAGGACAAGAGAACGAGAGCAGAAGCGAGAACGGGGGTGGAAAGCAGTACCAGAGTCGAGGTGGCCAGCATTGCCCAACAAAATAGCGGCATACTGTACAAATCCATCTCAGGAATCCGCATTTTCAGGATCGTGGTGATGAAATTAATCGAGCCTAAAATCGAAGAAGTCCCGATCAATAAAAGGCTCAAAATCCACAATTCTTCGCCCCATTTGCCGCTAATTAAGCTTAAAGGTGGGTAGGAAGTCCAACCGGACTGGGGTGCGCCGACAAAGAAACTGGATAATAATAGCAGCCCGCCGGGGGGATTAAGCCAGAAAGCCACGGCGTTAAGACGAGGAAAAGCCATATCTTCCGCCCCAATCATCAGGGGAATGAGATAATTGGCAAAACCTGCCCCAACTGGAACGATCCAAAGAAAGATCATGATCGTTCCGTGCATGGTCATGAATTGGTTATATAGTTCTGGGGAGACGAAATCGGGGTCGGGGGTGGCTAATTCTGTCCGCAGCACTTCCGCGAAAGCACCGCCAATGAAGAAGAAAAGAAAGGCAGTCACCAGATATTGAATACCGATGACTTTATGATCGGTGCAGAAAGTAAAGTAATCGGTCCACTTGCGGTGATGGATCACCTCGGGAACGGTTGCTGGGGTGGTTATTTCCGTTGATGCTGTCATAAGGCCAAGATTTTAGATGACAAGAAAAATTACATTTGCTGCTGATGGGCAACTTGGGCGAGGATTTCACCGTTTATGCCCATTTCTTCGGTGTAGGGGGTCAAATATTGACTATCAGAGCGATTTTTAGCGGTCATGGCTACAGTTCGATCGCTGTCAACTTCGGCGATCGTGTTATCCTGCACCCATTGGTCGTAATCGGCTTGGGAGTGAACTACAAAGCTAGATTTCATGCCACCGTGATAGGCCCCGCAAAGTTCCGCACAAATGATCGGATATTGACCAATTTGGTTGGATGTGAACGATAAAACCGTTTCCTGTCCGGGGATAACGTCCTGTTTTAGACGCAATTGGGGAACCCAGAAAGCATGGATCACATCCCCTGCTTCCATATTCAGTTGCACGGGACGATTGACGGGAGCGTGCAGTTCTCCGGAAACAATGCCGGTTTCGGGATAGGTGAAGATCCAAGCGTATTGAATACCTTTAACATTGACCACTAGGGGGGGAACTCCTTCACCATCGTAGGAATTGCCGATACCTAGGGCTACTCTGCGATCGCCGCCCAGGGCCATCATCGTGCCGTGGTGATGACCGTGGTGGGCGATTTCTCCTTTGCCACCCTTGGAAATCAAGGGATCGAGACCGCCGATATTGTTATAAATCTCGAAGCTATAGACGGCAAGGATAAAAACGATTACCGTCGGGATGGCTGTCCAGAAGATTTCTAGGGGGACATTGCCCTCCACTGCCGGCCCGTCGGTTTGATCCCCCGGTTTACGGCGAAAGCGAATCACTATATAGATAATCACGCCTTCAACTATTAAAAATAGTCCCGTGGCGATGGTCATCATCAGATTAAAGATATTATCTATCTCCTGAGCATCTTCAGAAGCGGCCACAGGCATTAAGCCATGATTTTGGCCATACCAGAGACTAATTAAGGTTAAGGTGATCCCGAGTACGAGCGTCAGGATACTGCTGGGAATTTTCACGGTCTTTTCAATATTTTTAATAGTGGCTACTTATTCAAGGCTAAAACATGATTCCCCTATAGATGGGAAATTTAACCAGCATCTTCTGAGAATTTTATCTTTTCTTTGGGATCGTTTTCGGGGAAAGTATTTAAAATAACTAATTTTTATGTTTTATTCTGAGTTTATGTAAACAAATGTAACGGAAATGGCCAGAAATCTAAAGAATATCTAAAAGGTTTTACCAGTCGTAAAAAAACTCATTCACAGTGATAACTGACTGGCAAACAAAGCCAGGATCTTTGATGACAGACTCCTTGAGAACAGGCAAACCGATGACCGAATCTGTTTTTAACCCGACACCCCTAAGAGAAACCGGCAATATTCAGGTGTGGATGCGCCGCTTAGTCTGGAAAATTGCGATCGCTACTTTCGCCCTCATGGTGGTGGGCGCTGCCACCAGAGTTATGAACGCCGGTTTAGCTTGTCCCGATTGGCCTCTCTGTTACGGTCAATGGATTCCCAGTCAGCAGATGAATCTACAGGTATTTCTGGAGTGGTTTCATCGTCTCGATGCCTCTTTGATCGGGTTTAGTACGATCGCTCTCGTCGGTCTGTCTTGCTGGTATCGTCGCCATCTTCCCCGTTGGCTGTTGCCCTCGGCGATCGCTGCCTTGGCTTTAATTCTCCTGCAAGGAGTCCTGGGAGGATTAACCGTCACCCAATTACTGCGATTTGACATCGTAACCGCCCATTTAGCCACAGCTTTGCTCTTTTTTGCCACCTTAATCGTCATTGCTATCGGTCTGACTCCCTACCGTGGCACAGGTGCGGTCGGGAAACTAACTTGGATGGGAATGGTCGCCACCGGTCTAGTTTATCTGCAATGTCTCCTCGGCGGTCTCGTCGGTTCCCGTTGGGCTGCCCATCAGTGTTTAACGGTTTCCCAACTCTGCACCGTGATGAATAGCCACATTATCGGGGTTTTTCCCGCCACTGTCTCGGTGTTAACCCTAGTTTTCTTCGCTTGGCGAGCTGCCGCTATCCATCCTCTCCTCAAAAAACTAGCTTTTAGTGCCGGGGGATTAGTCGCCCTACAGGTGTTTTTAGGCGTTGCCACCCTGAAACTGCATCTCCAGGTGGAACCCTTAACCATTACCCACCACAGCATCGGTGCGCTATTGGTGGCAACCCTCGTCGCTTTTACCACTTTTGCCCTTCGCGATCGTTCTTTCGCACCTATAAGCCATCTCTAAGGATTTAATCACGATGACTGGAACTCAAGCCCTTCGCCACCACGATAATTTTTTACAAGTCGCTAAAAGTTATTATCAACTCACCAAACCGCGAATTATTCCTCTACTGCTGATTACTACAGCCGCTTCCATGGAAATCGCCTCTAAAGGCCAGGTTTCCCCCCTCTTACTCTTTCTTACCCTCCTCGGTGGCACTCTCGCCGCCGCCGCCGCTCAAACCTTAAACTGCATCTATGATCGCGACATCGATCACACCATGCTTCGTACTCGCGCCCGTCCTATTCCCTCTGGTCGCGTGCAACCCCTCCACGCCCTCATTTTTGCCCTCGTTTTAGCCTCCCTTTCCTTAGCACTTTTTGTCTTTTTTGTCAATACTTTGAGCGGATTTTTAGCAATGACCGGCATCGCATTTTATATGCTGATTTATACCCATCTGCTCAAGCGTCATAGTATCCAAAATATTGTTATCGGTGGCGCAGCTGGCTCGATTCCTCCCCTCGTCGGTTGGGCGGCAGTAACGGGCGATCTCGGTTGGATTCCCTGGATTTTATTCGCCATTATTTTCCTTTGGACTCCTCCCCATTTTTGGGCTTTAGCTTTAATGATCAAGGATGATTATGCAGAAGTGGATATCCCGATGATGCCCGTGGTTAAAGGGGAAGAAGCCACTAGCGAGCAGATTTGGCTCTATACTTTAATCGTTGTTCCTTTCACTTTCCTCCTGATTTATCCCTTGGCTGCCTCTGGTGTGGTTTATGGTGTAGCGGCTTTAATTTTAGGGTTTGTTTTCCTGAAAAAAGCTTGGCGATTAAAACAGAATCCTTTTGATCGGGACATGGCTCGATCGCTGTTTAAATATTCCATTCTTTACATGATGTTATTATGTACAGCTATGGTGATCGATAGTTTACCCATGACCGCTCGTCTCATCGCTACAATTGCCAGTTTATTCTCCTGTAGTTAATCTCAGTTATCAGTTATCAGTAAACATTTATCAGTTATCAGTACCGATCACCGATTACTGTTTACTGTTCACTGAAAATACTCCCCATCTCCCCATCTCCCCAATTCATAATTGATAATTCATCATTCATAATTACCCCCGACTACTGATTGCGACTGAGGGAGTTAATTCGCTCGATTAGTTGGGCTAAGATGTCTTGTAATTGTCGATCTTGATGCTGGGAAAGGTTGATTTTATCACAGCTATAAATAACGGTGGTGTGATCTTTGCCGCCAAATTCTTCGCCAATGCGCGGTAAGCTTAAATCCGTGTGTTGACGCATCAAATACATTCCAATCTGTCGGGCAAAACTAATTTCTCGTCGGCGGGAATTTCCTTTTAGATCGGCGATTGAGAGTTGAAATTTTTCCGCTACTACCGCCATAATAATCTCAGGAGAAGTGGCAATTTTGGCCATTGGTGGATTTAAAACCGGCGCGATATTTTCTACCGTCATCGGCAATCCGGAGATAGAAATATAAGTAGTAGCCCGGATTAATGCCCCCTCTAATTCGCGAATATTAGAAGTATAATTAACGGCAATATATTCGATAACTTCTCTTGGGAGACGCAGATTTTCGTACTCGGCCTTTTTTTGTAAAATTGCCATACGAGTTTCGATATCCGGTGCTTGGATATCGGCGACTAATCCCATAGAAAAGCGAGAAATTAAACGATCCTGTAAACTGGGAATCTGTTTGGGGAGGCGATCGGAGGCTAAAACCACCTGTTTTCCCGCTTCGTGCAGGGTATTAAAGGTATGAAAAAATTCTTCTTGAGTGTATTCTTTTCCTTCAATAAATTGCAGATCATCCACTAATAATATATCGGCATGGCGATAATGATTACGAAAACTTTCCATACTATCTTGACGGATAGCGGTGATTAAATCATTCGTAAATTGTTCCGTGGATACATAAAAAACCCTGGATTGGGGATATAATTCTAGACGATAATGACCGATGGCCTGCATTAAATGGGTTTTACCTAATCCCACCCCACCACAGAGAAAAAGCGGGTTAAATTCGCGTCCGGGTAATTCCGCCACCGCTAAAGCGGCCGCGTGGGCCATACGATTGGTTGGACCGACAACAAAACGGGAAAAATTATATTTAGGGTTAAGTTGATTACCGGGAGATAATTCTAATTCTAAGCTAGTGTGAGGCTGGAAAATAGCGATCAAATCCCCCTGTTGTGCCGTTAGTTGAATCTCGACGGGATAACCGACGATATCCTCCACCACTTCGGCAATTGTTGACAGATAATTTTTCTGAAGATGGTTAAGAATAAAGGGATTGGCGGCCTGAATTACTAAGCGATCGTTTTGCCATTCTTTAACCGTCGCTGTTTGAAACCAAGTCTCGAAAGCGGGACGGGTTAATAGTAATTTTAGACGCTCTAGGAGATTATGCCAAAGTTGTTGGGCTCTGCTGTCCACGGTTAATTTTGATTAACAAAGTTGCTCTAGTGCTGCTGCGGGGAAACCTTATCAGTTTAGCGATATTTTGCCGTTGACGATAAAATAATTTTCAGAGGGAAACAATTAATCTTTAGACAGATGACGCAAGTTTTAACAATCACCCAATTAGGAAATCCAATTCTACAGCAAAAAGCAGCAGCGATCGATAATCTTCTCGGTGCTGACTGTCAAAATTTGATCGATTCCCTGATTACCACCGTACAAGCTGCCCACGGGGTAGGAATTGCCGCGCCCCAAGTTGCTCGATCTCTGCGTCTGTTTATCGTTGCTTCTCACCCCAATCCTCGTTATCCCGACGCTCCGATCATGCAGTCCACTGCCATGATTAATCCTCGCATTTTGCAGGTGAGCGAGGAAATGGTCAAGGGTTGGGAAGGTTGTCTCAGTGTCCCCAATTGGCGCGGTTTTGTCCCCCGTCATCAGTGGATTGAGGTGGACTATTATGATCGCAATGGTCGCAAAATCCGTCAAGTTTTCAGGGATTTTGTCGCACGCATCTTTCAACACGAATACGATCATCTGGAAGGAATCCTCTTTCTCGATCGCCTTGCTTCTCCGGCGGATTTATACTCGGAGGAAGAATACCATAAAATCAGGAATATTGCTGAATATAAGCGATAAAATCGCAAAATCTGCCTATCTCTTCAAAATAAGTTAAATAACTCAACGGGAATATTTTATCTGGCGACAAAATTTTTGTTGGTAAATCTAAATTGTTTGTTAAAATGATAACGATTATCATTCTAGGAAGTCCAAAATAGCAAACAAACGAACTACTTGACAAGATAGACTAATTATGTAGTAGAACCCTGCCCTCAATTAACTAGGGAGATACTCAAGACTTTTTCGGTGACTAGGAAAATCAATTTTTCCAGGTTTCCGCACCGGAGATAACCCCAAAGACGAGGGAATAACCCGATAGCTTTCATTAGTTATCGTCTAGATGCCCAGAAAAATAAATACTCTAGCAAAGGGTATTTATTGACAATTGGTAAAATCAGAAAACTTTGCCGATCAATTAACTATTGGAGTCTGTAAAAATATCTATGACCTTAGCTAAGTCCAAAGCAATTTTCGACAATGATGACTACAATCACTTTCCCGAAGTGATTACCGAACCTAAATCGCCGGTATCAGAAGCCGAGATGATGCAAGCGGTAAGAACACTGCTGTTAGGATTAGGAGAAGATCCCGATCGCGAAGGTTTACGAGACACTCCCAAACGAGTAGTAAAAGCCCTAAAATTTCTCACTTCTGGTTATCAGCAATCCCTGGATGAATTGCTGAATGGGGCAGTTTTTCACGAGGATGCTAACGAGATGGTTTTAATCCGAGACATCGATATTTTTAGCTCCTGTGAACACCATATTTTACCAATTATCGGCCGCGCTCATGTTGCCTATATTCCTAACGGGAAAGTGATCGGTTTATCGAAAATTGCCCGCATCTGTGAAATGTACGCCAGACGACTGCAAGTACAGGAACGTTTAACCGCACAAATTGCCGATGCTTTGCAAGGATTACTACAACCTCAAGGGGTAGCTGTGGTGATTGAAGCGACTCATATGTGTATGGTAATGCGCGGGGTTGAAAAACCCGGTTCTTGGACTTCTACGAGTGCCGTGCGCGGTATTTTTGCCGATTCTGCTAAGACTCGTCAAGAGTTTATGAGTTTGATTCGTCATAGTCCCGATTTTCACTAATTAGTCAGGGGGATCAGGATTATTTGATCGTCCTATCCCCGGTTTTTGCCTAGGCAAAAAACCAGAGCAAAACCAGCTATTTACTGTTTACTTTTTATTTTTGACGCGCTGTTATCATGCTGATTCGTCCCCGTCGTCTTCGTTATACTCCAGCGATTCGCCGTCTTGTTCGTGAAACTGAATTAACCGTTAATGACTTGATTTATCCCCTCTTTATCATGGAGGGAGAAAATCAAAAGGTGGCTATTCCTTCTATGCCCGATTGTTATCGTTATTCCCTTGATTTATTGCTCAAAGAAGTGGTTAATGCTTATAATTTAGGCATTAATGCCATCGCTCTTTTCCCCCTGATTGCCGAAGATAAAAAAGATAATTTCGGTAGAGAAAGTTATAATCCCGATGGTTTAGTGCCAAGGACGGTGAAAGCGATTAAAAAAGAAGTCCCTGAAATAATTATTATTACCGATGTAGCCCTCGATCCTTTTTCGATTTATGGTCATGATGGTATTGTGGAGGACGGTAAAATTCTCAACGATGAAACCCTGGAAGTTTTAGTGAAAATGTCGCTCTCGCAAGCGGCAGCCGGGGCTAATTTCGTCGCTCCTTCCGATATGATGGATGGTAGGGTCGGGGCGATCCGTCGAGCTTTAGATGCGGCTGGCTATTTGGATGTGGGAATTCTCGCTTATACGGCTAAATATGCCTCTGCTTATTATGGTCCCTTCCGAGATGCCTTAGAATCAGCCCCAAAATTTGGTGATAAGAAAACCTATCAAATGGATGGGGCTAATAGTCGGGAAGCCTTACGGGAAGCCAGTTTAGACATAACAGAAGGGGCAGATATTATTATGGTTAAGCCCGCTCTGGCCTACCTCGATATTATCCGTCGTCTGCGCGATAGTAGCCATCTTCCCGTCGCCGCTTACAACGTCAGTGGTGAATACGCAATGATTAAAGCGGCGGCAAAACAGGGCTGGATTGACGAAAAAAGCCTGATTTTGGAAACTTTAATCAGTATGAAACGAGCGGGGGCCGATTTGATTTTGACCTATTTTGCTGCCGATGTGGCATTAATGAAACAAGAAAGCCGATTTTAGGGTTTTTGCCAGCGAAATTGATAGACATTATCCTGCGCTCCCCATACCTGCCGACCAAGGCTATCATAACCTCGATCGCTGGTATCCATGCCCTGGGAATGTAGAATAATTGTATTAGTTATTTTCACCGCACCTCTGGCATTAGTGGGACAACCCTGGGGGGGAGTTTCTCCCCGATAACCCCCCGCTATCGGTTTTAAAAACACAGTACACACCGACTCGGCCAAATCTGATACATTTAATTTTCTTTCTGTCAAGTCTTTGTTACAAAAATTAATAAAGTTAGGGGCATTATTTAACTTATAAGCTTTTGATTCCACAGTGGAATTATCGGGGCTAGGTTGAATGACTAAAATTCTTTGACGATAGGGTTGATTTAAGCGATCGATAATTGCCTGTTCCTGATAAAGATAAATACTATCCTGTTTGGGGGAAAAATCCACGGCACAGGTGGTCATTTGCACCTTAGCAATGCGGGGGTTAGTCTGCGCTTGTTGCGTCGTATCCATGACCCCAATTAAATGATTAGCCACCCCCTGCACTTGCGGATTAAGGAGCAAAGATTGAGTGAGAAAAAATCCTAGGGCGATCGAAGTTTTCAGCATAAGCAGAGGCTTGATTCCGGTTAGTCTCTAATTAGCTTAAACTAATAAGCAGCAAGAGCAAAAATACCCCTTTTCCCATGGCTAATCATCTGGCTGAATCTGAAAGTCTTTACCTGCGAAAACACGCCGAAAACCCGATCGATTGGTGGTATTGGTGTGACAGCGCTTTAGAAATTGCCAGGAGAGAAGATAAACCGATCTTTCTCTCGATCGGTTATTCTAGCTGTCATTGGTGTACGGTTATGGAAGGAGAAGCGTTTTCCGATCGGGCCATTGCCGATTATCTCAATCAGTATTTTTTGCCGATCAAAGTTGATCGCGAGGAAAGACCGGACATCGATAGTATCTATATGCAAGCATTGCAGATGATGGTCGGTCAAGGGGGTTGGCCTCTGAATGTTTTCCTAACACCCGATAGTTTAATTCCCTTCTATGGTGGCACCTATTTTCCCGTGCAACCGCGCTTTAACCGGCCCGGTTTTTTGCAAGTGTTGCAATCGGTACGTCGCTATTATGACGAGGAAAAGCAGAAATTAAGCAAATTCACGGCCGAAATGCTGGGCGCACTGCGTCAATCGGTCATTTTACCGCGAGCAGAGACCAATTTAGCCGATACTTCCCTTTTAGCCACAGGAATCGAGACAAATACGGCGGTGATTCGGGTTAATCCCAATAATTACGGTCGGCCCAGTTTTCCGATGATTCCATATTCTCATCTGGCTTTGCAGGGCAGTCGCTTTGGTGACGATTTTGAGGATTCCCTCCGGCAAGCGGCCTATCAACGGGGGGAAGATCTGGCCCTGGGGGGAATCTATGACCATGTGGGGGGAGGATTCCATCGTTATACGGTGGATTCGACGTGGACAGTTCCCCATTTTGAAAAAATGCTCTACGATAACGGGCAAATTGTCGAATATTTAGCCAATTTGTGGAGTGCGGGTAATCGAGAGGCAGCCTTTGAGAGAGGGATTAAAGGCACGGTTAACTGGCTAAAACGGGAAATGACCGCCCCAGAAGGTTATTTTTATGCGGCCCAAGATGCCGATAGTTTTGAGAAGGCCACGGATGGGGAACCAGAGGAAGGGGCCTTTTATGTCTGGTCGGATCGGTCGTTAAGGGATTATCTCTCGACCGGGGAATTGGGGCTGCTGCAGGCTAATTTTACCGTTACTGGCGAGGGGAATTTTGAGGGTCGTAATGTGCTGCAACGTCGGCAAGGGGGAGAATTATCAAAGGAGATAGAAAATATCCTCGATAAGTTATTTATTCGGCGTTATGGCAGTTCTCAAGCCCAATTAGCTCTTTTTCCCCCGGCCAGAGACAATCAAGAGGCGAAAAACGTCTCTTGGCCGGGACGGATTCCGGCGGTAACAGATACGAAAATGATCGTCGCTTGGAATAGTTTGATGATTTCCGGTTTAGCCCGGGCCTTTGCCGTCTTTGGTGAACCTTTGTACTGGCAAATGGCTACTCAAGCGGCCGAGTTTATTCTCAAGCATCAATGGTTAGATGGACGTTTTCAGCGCTTGAATTATCAGGGTCAGGCCTCGGTTTTGGCCCAATCGGAGGATTTTGCCTATTTTATTAAGGCTTTGCTGGACTTGCAAACCGCTAATCCCCAAGAAACTGGCTGGTTAGAGGCGGCTATCGATTTACAGGGGGAATTTGATCGCTGGTTTTGGGCCGAGGATGAGGGGGGATATTTTAATACTGCTTCCGATCATAGTCTCGATCTGATCGTGCGAGAACGGGGTTATACGGATAATGCCACCCCTTCGGCCAATGGAATTGCGATCGCTAATTTAGTGCGTCTGTCGCGATTGACGGAAAATCTAGAATATCTCGATCGGGCCGAAAAGGCCTTGCAATCTTTTAGTACCATCCTCGAACAGTCCCCCACCGCTTGCCCCAGTTTATTTGTTGCCCTCGATCACTATCGTCACGGTTTCTGTCTGCGCGCCCCGGAAAGCTCGATCGAGCCGCTGTTAAGTCGCTATTTACCCACTGCGGTCTATCGAGTCGATGCCAGTTTGCCCTCTAGCACATTTGGGTTAATTTGTCAAGGGTTATGCTGTCTTGAACCGGCGGAAAATTTAGAACAGTTGGACCAACAAATTGCCGGGGTGATGGTGAGTCCGTCAATACTACTCGGTTAAGGTTTTTTCTCTCTGCTCCCCACTCTCCTAGGAAATAGGCTCTGGTGTTTGGCTTTCGTTGGCAACTTCTAACTAGGGTTTGCTGAATAAATCTAAAAACCTTGTTGGATAGGGTTTTTAGACTTGCTTTCCCTCAAAAAGTGCCGACCTTTGGAGTGATTGGGGGGAAAATTCAGGTACTTTTTCCCTGAAAATTAGGTAATTGACCCCCTGAAAATGGGTAAAACCCCACACCCCACACCCCACACCCCACACCCTGCCCCCAGGAAAAGCTTTTTCAGCAAACCCTAACCAGCCTTGGATGGCATCTTGAAGGTTATTGATGAGTTCATCTATACTATCTTCTTCTGTTATGCAGCCAGGGAGTGCGGGAACTTCCGCCCAGTAGCCTCCTTATCGGCGGGAAAAAGGCGTTAAATATCCGTGAGTGGGAATGTCTTTTCTGTGGGACTTTTCATGATCGAGACATCAATGCTGCGGTAAATGTCAAGGTCGCCGGTGGGCAATCGGAGACCCTAAATGGACGGGTCGGAAAGCGTAAGACTACCGCTAAGGTAGCGGCATCCTGTGAAGCGTTAACCCCATTGACGCGACCATTCTAAAAAGGTGGCGTGGTGAGGAATCACCGTCCGTTTACAGCGGTGAGGATGTCAAGGTTTCCCCAACTTCAGGATTTACCCCAAAGAAATTGCTTAATCTGACTGCATAATCAACATAGTCTACCCCCAGAAGTACAGGGCAAATGGTGCTTCCCCACCATTGCCTTGCTGAGAGCTTCGACGGTGAGTTCAGCCGAACCGCCGAACGGTGGGGACTGACGCGGATTCGTTCAACTTTGAGAAAATTGTCGGAAAAGAGATATTAACTCGGAAAGCCATTATACTCAATGATCGAAGACTATTGGCCAGCGATCAATGAACCAAGATAACGAGATTAGTCATTTACTAGACCTCATGCCCGCCTCGGGAAGGATGATGACGCGCATTGTCAGCAAACCCGAAAGCAGCAAGGTAATCGAAACTAATTTTCCCCTGCCCTGGCAAAGAGGGGTCAGACCAATTCAAATTAATTTTGACCTCTGGCGGCAATTATCAAGACCCCAACGGGATTTAGTCTTGTTAAGGGCCGTCTGTGTTTTAACGGCAGTAAAATGGTTTAAACCCGATCTCGATCAAGTAATTGCCCTAGCTGGTATCATCGGTTTAAGCGTGGAAACCCTGCAAACCGATGCCGTCGGTATTGCAGTAGCGGGGGGTTTAACTGCCTTGGCAATTAACCGGATTTGGCGAGAAAAACGCAGCCCCCAACGGCAATTAGACGCGGATGAAGCCGCCCTAAAAGTGGCCGTTAGACGCGGTTACACGGAAACCGAGGCCGCTAAAAGTTTATTATCGGCTATTGAGACTATAGCTGAAATTGAGGGGCGATCGAGTCTCAATTTTAACGAGTTATTGCGCTGTCAAAATCTGAAAAAATTAGCCAATCTCTCCTTTGTTGGTGTTCCCGATCAGGTGAGACAATCTTAAAGTCAGTTGTTTTGGCTATCAGCTTTCTTTTTACTGATTACTGATCACTGATCACTTAAATCCCTAACCTTAAAATAACTACTATAAAAATATTTTTCCCCTTGCTCAATGGCTGCAATTGACTCTTTAGAAAAAGCCTTAAAATATCACTTTGGCTACGATCAATTTCGACCTAATCAACGCCAAATAATTGAGGCTGCTTTAAATAATCAGGATTTATTAGTAATTATGCCCACCGGAGGCGGTAAATCTCTCTGTTTTCAGCTACCCGCTTTAATTAAAAAAGGGGTGACGGTGGTGGTTTCTCCCCTAATTGCCTTAATGCAGGATCAAGTAACTGCTTTAGCTGATAATGGCATCGGGGCAACATTTCTCAATAGCACTTTAAACGCTAAACAAGTCAGAGAAAGAGAATCTTTAATCCTGCAAGGGAAAATTAAACTGTTATATGTTGCCCCAGAAAGATTATTATCGCCTAGTTTTTTAGACTTTTTAGCTGTTATTGATAATTACCTCGGTTTAGCCTGTTTAGCAGTGGATGAGGCACACTGTGTCTCCGATTGGGGTCATGATTTTCGCCCTGAATATCGACAAATTAAACAAGTTCGTCAACGCTTTCCCTCCGTGCCAATTCTGGCTTTAACTGCCACCGCTACCCAACAGGTTAGGGAAGATATTATCCAACAATTAGGATTGCGAGATACTTCCATTCATATTGCTAGTTTTAATCGTCCTAATCTTTATTATGAAGTTCAACCTAAAACCAGTAAATCTTATCAGCAATTGTATCAATATATTAAAGGACAAAAAGGGTCTGGTATTGTTTATTGTATCAGCCGCAAAACCGTCGATCAAGTTGCCGAACAGTTACAAAAAGATGGTATTAATGCCCTACCCTATCACGCGGGTATGGATGATCGAGAAAGAAGCGAAAATCAAACCCGTTTTATTCGGGATGATGTGCAGATTATGGTGGCAACAATTGCCTTCGGTATGGGGATTAATAAACCAGATGTACGCTTTGTCGTTCATTACGATTTACCCCGCAATTTAGAGGGATATTATCAAGAATCGGGCCGCGCCGGTAGGGACGGAGAACCGGCTAAATGTACCCTCTTTTTTAGCTTTGCAGATGCCAGAAAAATTGAGTATTTTATTAACCAAAAAACCGAGCAAAATGAACAACAGAAAGCCCGCCAACAATTGCGACAGGTGTTAGATTATGCTGAAGGGACTGAATGTAGAAGATCGAGCGTACTAGGTTACTTTGGAGAAAGTTTTGCGGGTAACTGTGGTAACTGTGATAACTGTCGGAATGGGAACAATTCTGAGGATTGGACAATCGAGGCACAAAAATTTTTATCCTGTGTGGCGCGGACGGGACAAAAATTCGGTATGATGCACATAATCAACGTACTCAGGGGAGGAAAAGGTGAAAGAATCACCCAATATCAACATCATTTATTATCCACTTATGGCATCGGTAAGGATAAAACTCTCGGGGAGTGGAAACGTTTAAGTCGTTCCCTTGTCCAGCAAAATCTATTAGTAGAAACTGAAGACGATTTTAGAATCTTGAAACTTAATCAACACAGTTGGGAAGTGATGCGGAAACAACGTTCCGTGTTTATTGCCGTCCCCCAAAAAGCTAACGGTCAAATCTTGGGAGACGACAATCCCAATATGGTGGAAAGTGATTTATTATTCGAGCGCTTGCGGCAACTGCGGAAAAAAATTGCCGATAGTCAAGGGGTTCCCCCCTACGTTATTTTCCATGATTCTAGTCTGCGTTTGATGGCCCAATCAAAACCCCGGAGTTTAGGGGAGTTTCGTCAAATTTCTGGAGTAGTACACAGCAAAGTCCAACAGTATGGGGATATATTTATAGCGGCAATTAATGATTTTTGTCAGGATAGTCTTCCCTCTACTCAATTCCTGACTCTCCAATACTATCAGGATGGTTTGACTGCGGAAGAAATCGCTCACAAAAGAAGCTTAAAAGTCTCAACAATCTATGAACATTTAGCTAAATTGCTGGAAGCTGGTTACGAAATTGATATTAATCAGTTAGTTTCTAAGAATAAACAGGAATATATTCGTTTAGCGATTAAAAAAGTTGGCGTTCAATCCCTGAAAACTCTCAAAGAAAATCTGGGAGATAATTATAGTTATGAGGAAATTAAATTAGTTGTTGCTTGGCAAAGAAGACTTTAAAAACTATAGGAGAGGGGGAATTATGAATTATGAATTATGAATTATGAAGTGGGGAAGTGAACTGATAACTGATCACTGATAACTGATCACTGAATTAAGCAAACCCTATTTAGGGGACAAGCGTTCTTGAATTTTATTAATCGCCCAGCTTAAAATCGCCCCCGCAATTAAAATACTAATAGCAGGATTGAATAGGGGCAGCCAAAGACGCTGAAAAAGTTTAAATCCTAGGGGAATTCCTGTGGATTCACCGATAACAGCCACGGCAAACCAGAGAAAACCCGCTATCACTAAAAACACATCAAATATTAAGATTCTATTCAACCACTTGACAAATTGCTCTTTCATTGCATCAAAAACTTAGGTTATTTATACAGTTTATTCAGGAAAAAGTATAGCACTGTCACCTTAATCCCAAGCTCTCCAGAGCCAAGCTAGTCCGGCAGTAATAATTAAAACTTTAGTTAACCAATCTCCCCAGCGCACATATAAAGTTCTCGTATCCCGTCGATAAATTGTTTCGCTATGGATTTGATATTTATCTAAATCCGATAGCCAAAGGTGATTACCGTGGGGATCGACAAAAGCAGAATAACCTGTATTGGTGGCCCGGGCCATCCATCGATCGGTTTCGATCGCTCGCATGGTATCCTGAGCGTGGTGTTGAGCGGGCATGGCGTGGCTATAATGGGCGTTATTAGAAGCAGTAATAATAAATTCGCCTCCCCTAGCAGTTTGACGGCGAAAATGTTCGGCAAAAGCCGACTCGTAACAAATGCCCACAATGATTTTACCGAAAGGACTGTCAATAATTTGAGCGGGATCTCCCGGTATTAAATGCGCTTGCAAGGGAGAAAGGCGATCAACAATTCCGCCTAAAATTTCCTGAAAAGGAACGTATTCGCCTAAAGGCACGAGAATTACTTTATCATACCGACTAATCACCTGTCCCTCGCCATCAATGGTCAAGAGACTATTATTATAACCCTTGTCCACCTTGCCAAATGCACCCAACCAGATCGGCGTTTTTTTGGCTAAAATTGCCGAATAAATCGAGCTATTATTGACTAAGTTCTCCCAATAGTAGGGTAAGGCGGTTTCAGGAGTTAAGACGGCATCTACTCCTTGATCGGCGAGAATTTGATAACCAGAGGTGTAACCTTCGAGCGCCTTTTGAAATCCTAGGGGTGAAAGTTTAATCGTGTTGGGAATATTGCCCTGAATTACGCCAATTTTTATCCCTAAATCCCTTGACTTTTCGAGCGGTTTATGGTAAACATTCCATCCCCAGAGATGCAGGCTCAAACAAATGAGGAGGGGTAAAGAGAGGAAAGCGAGATTTTGCCGCGATTGACGGATTAGGAGCAAGCTTTCGGCGATTAAACCATTAACTGCCACAATTGCCGCTGTTACCGTCGTAAAACCCGATAATTTGCCCAATTGCAGAATCAATAAATTATGGGGACTTTGGCTATAAGCAAGGGTAGTCCACCAGAGAGGGGATTGACTCCAGAGAGATTCTAACCCACACCAGAGGGCAGTGCCGATGAAAACCCGTAGGAGAGCATCGCGAAAAGATGACCGATTAACACTTTTGTTGACATAAAACATAACTAACGTCCAAGTTAGCACGATCGCCGTTCCCCAAAAAGTGATAAACAACCAACAAAACAGGGCAATTGACAAACTGGCTAACCAGGGGACACCCATCCAAGTCATCGGGTGAATTCCCGTGATCCAGAATAAAGCGAGACCATGGTAGGCAAAACCCCAGCCAAAACCGTATAAAAGCTGTTTTTTTAGGGATTTTTCCGCTAATCTCACAACCATCCACAGGGGGACGAGAGAAATCCAAGCGAGTAACCACCAAGAAACCGGCGCTACTGTTAACCCCATCCCCACACCGGCCAAAATTGCCCAGAGAAAACGCACCATCTTTCACTCCAGTCAGGTTAAACTCGTCTAACCTACTAGATCAGAGTAGCTAGAGGGAAGACAAAAAACAAGAGAGACACAGAAGTTTTGGCTACATCTACAATAGATCAGTTAGCGAGCAAAAAACCCCTTCCATGAGATGCTATGGCAAGCTATAGACTCAGACAAACACAGAGATGGGGAATGTCACCCTCACCCTAAAAGCCTAAACTCGGACTGAATAAGTGATTGAATACATGAATAATTTTAACCCCAAATTGACTACTCTGGCTCTTGTCTTGAATGTCGAGGAAAATCTCGAAGATATTTTTCGGAAAATAGCTAGTCTGAGCGCTCATCAATTGCGAGCGCGGCACTGTTCAATTATGTTAAGCTCTCCACAGGAATTAAAAGGGGAAATTACCGATTATCTAGAAGTTTTTGCCCATTATGATGATCTATCACCTTTGGCTGATCAAGAAATAATTAAACTCGATCAAGGTATTGCCGGCACTGTAGTGGCTACAGGGAAACCTTTACTAATTAAGGATATAACTCGATCGCCATTTTCCAGTGCAGCCCGTTATCCCAAAAGATCAAATAATAATAGTTTTATATCCGTACCGATTATCCTGAAAGAGCAGGTAATCGGAGTAATTAATCTCAGTTTTCCCCTAGACAAAAAACATTTTGAACCATTAGATTTAGAAATCTTGCAGTTATTCGCTCAACAGGCTGCCCAATCCTGGCAAATTTTTCA
This sequence comes from Microcystis sp. M061S2, assembly GCF_020245605.1. Taxonomy (NCBI): domain Bacteria; kingdom Bacillati; phylum Cyanobacteriota; class Cyanophyceae; order Chroococcales; family Microcystaceae; genus Microcystis; species Microcystis sp. M061S2. The sequence goes on from NZ_JADBUP010000152.1 coordinate 21,990, forward strand.
TTTGCAAGGGATGTTAAAATCTCGTTTTGTGGCTATGGCAGTGACTAGAGAAATAGCAGAAATTCAGTCCGAACATTTGATCGCTGTCCCTCCTTATCCCCCGAAATTAGCCAAAATTGTCGCTAAGGCTTTTTTTAAAGAATTAACTCAGGCCGGTTTTGGAACCCATCAAGTTATTGAGATTGCCAATGAGGTTTTGAATTTACTACAAAAGACTCTTAATAAACATAAAAATCGTCTGGAAGCAAAAGATTGAGCGCTAGTCAGGGGTTAAAATCGACTCACTTGCCACTCCCGTGCTGTCCTAAGAAGTAATTGGGATATTTAACAGCTTAATTTACTGATTGCCGCTGCCGTCCTGCCGTCCTAATTCATAGACACCGGAGGCAACACAAGCGAGAATACCGACACTAATCGGCCAACTTTTTCCTAAACTAATCTCGATTAACCAATCGGAGAAACCGCCGAGAATGAGAAAGGGAATAATACTAAAGATAGAGGCATAAAAAGCATTTTGTGATTCTCTGGCGACGCGAGTTTTTTCAAACTCCTCTAGGGAAGTATAGAGGAAACGCTCGGCAAAATTAAACCAGCGATAGAAAATTTCTATAAACCAATTTCGTACCCCAGCTAACCCCAAATATAATGCTAAAGACCAGAGACAGCTACCGGCAATAAAAGCCGGGGAAATATTGATAGTGAAGGGCAGAAAGTCGATTACCATAAATGAGAGCCACAGAAGTGGTAAATTTGAGCGAACGGCTTGATCGATCTTAACAAGTCTTGACCCTTGCACCAAAAAGATGAAAATTCTTCAGATTGTTCCTTCGATTTCCCTTGTTTACGGGGGTCCTAGTCAAATGGTACTCGGTTTGTCAGCGGCCTTGGCACAACTGGGCCAAGAGGTGACTATTATTACCACCGATTCCAATGGTGACACGGGACAAGCACCCCTAGATGTGCCTTTGGGGGTCCCTGTTAGTCAAAATGGCTATCAAATCTATTATTTTCCCTGTTCTCCCTTTCGGCGCTATAAATTTTCCCTTGATCTGTTTACTTGGTTGGCTAATAGGGCAAAAGATTACGATATCGCCCACATTCACGCTTTATTCTCCCCGGTAAGCAGTATATCAGCTTCGATCGCTCGTTATCATCAACTGCCCTATATTCTCCGTCCCCTAGGCACCCTCGATCCGGCAGATTTGCAAAAAAAACGGCAACTTAAACAAATATATGCCAATTTTCTGGAAAAACCCAATTTAGCGGCGGCGGCGGCAGTTCATTTTACCAGTCAGCAGGAGTGTCAAATCGCCGAAAGATTTAATATAAAAACTAAGGATATTGTCATCCCCCTAGGGGTAGATTTTTTTAACCCACAAGCTTTACCAGTAACGGGTTTTGATCTTCCCGAAAATAAACCGATCATCCTCTATATGTCCCGTCTTGATCCGAAAAAAGGTCTAGATTTATTGCTGCCCAGTTTAGAAAGGTTGTTAGAAAAGGGCCTAGATTTTCATTTTGTCTTAGCAGGAGGCAATCCCCAGGATCGAGACTACGAAAATCGGATTAAAAATCAGATCGAGCGGTCAATCTTGGCTAAAAACACGACAATTACTGGATTTGTCACTGGAGAAGTGAAAAATAGCCTCCTCGCTAGGGCCGATTTATTTGTTTTACCTTCCTACTATGAAAATTTTGGCATCGCAGTGGCAGAAGCTATGGCCGCCGGAATTCCTGTGGTCATCTCGGACCGGGTGGATCTGCATCCTGCGGTGGCAGCAGCGGCCGCGGGATGGGTGACAGCTTGTCAGTTGGAGAATTTAACTAATACTTTGGCAACGGCTATCACTAATCCTGAAATTCGCCAACAACGGGGGAAAAATGCCAGGGATTTAGTCTTAAATCAATACAGTTGGTCAGCGATCGCTGAACAGATGCTAACTGTCTATCAAAATCTAGTCTGAGCTATTGATCGTCCCCTGCTCGATCGAAGTCACAGACGGATTAAGATTTAGGCCATCAGGATAACCAGCACTAAAAATGCCAATAAGGTTAAACCTGATTGCAGAAAGACGGGGAGTGCAAAAGAGTCCATAATAGTAGCTCACTTTTTAGGGATGGCTCTATTTCCAATATACGCTTTCATCTCCGCTAATTCCTCATATTTCCCTCCGCAATGTCATCATCTCATCATTTATTCATCCCATGGGGAGAATTTGAGGCAAATTGTACTGTATTTAAACTGGGTAGGGAGCATTTTAATACAAATGTACAGAACTTGGTTACTCCCCACCCTGTTCACTTAAGTTTCAGCGTCATGATTATAATTAGGGAATGATAGAAATTCTTAGGCAATAGGATCACATCAGTGTTGATAAATCATCTTTTCTTCGGCGCTTTCCTACCCCTTGATACTCTCCTGTCCACCCAGGGGATTATGGTTATGCTCCTGGCCGCTTATGCTTTAGCCATGTGGATGTTTCTAACTAGCGCCCCAAAAGTTCATACAATCATGGTGACAGATTTGGAGACAGCCCGACAATTTTATGAAGGACTTTTAAATTTGCCCACGGCCGATGTCCCCCTCCATTACTATTACAATTATGAGCAGACGATGGGCAATAATATGATTGACCCATTTTATATGTCTAGTAATCCGGCTGTGACTACTGCCAACACTTCTTTGGGAGATCAACCCCAGGGTTTATGGTATCAGTTAAAGAAAAATACCCAACTGCACATCGTTGCTGGAGCAACCGCGGGTTATAAGGATCGTCATCGTCACGTTTGTTTTGATCACGATTGTTTAGAACAAATTCTGATGCGGGTGGAATCACGACGCTTAAAGTATAAAGTTCGTCGCAATAAACCTTTAAATTTTTTGGTCAAAGATAATGCCAATCGCGTGATTGAAATGGCCGAAGTCTCAAATTAGTTAACGGTAATTTGATTGGGGGCAACCATAACGGTAAATAACTAAACTATGAATGCTCAACTGCTCACAATCGTTTTAATTTCTTTAGGGGTAGGTATTGGTTTGGCGATTCTACTCCTGATTTTAGTCAAGTTAAGACGCTGCAACCAACAGGTAAATAGTATTGTCGATCATCACTCTCTCATCGGTTTAATCGGAGTTGTTCAAATCCCCTTCGATAAAAATAGCAAGGGGAAAGTGCGAGTTAATGTCGGGGATAGTCTGATCGATATAGTAGCGATAACGGAAGGGGAAGAACAATTTAATGTCGGGGATCAAGCATTTATCCTCAATTTCCAGGATAATAAAGTTTTAGTCATTGCGGAAAAGTATATCAGAGGCGATTTGTAATTTCTTCTAGACCAAAGGGTAACTAACTATGAATAGTCAAAATAATTCCTATCTCATCCAAATTAATCCCAACCAATACGACAACAATAACAATAACAGTGCTGGCAATTTATTATTGAATAGTGTTCCCATTGCTTTATTGATATTTCTGGGGGTCGGTGCGATTTGGTTTATCAATTCTTTTTTGTGTATTTGTAAACCCAATGAAGTGGTAATTCTGAGTGGGATGAAACGCAAATCAAAAGATAGACAGGATGCAGGTTATCGAGTAGTATCGGGGGGTCGGGCGATTCGTATTCCAATTTTAGAAACCGTTAAACGCATGGATGTCACCACAACCCCGATCAGAATTGAGATTAAAAATGCCTATTCTAAGGGCAATATTCCCCTGAATATAGTGGCAATTGCTAACGTGAAAGTTAGTTCTAAACCTGAAATAGTCGGCAATGCGATCGAACGATTTTTAGATCGAGATCGAGAAGAAATTATTCGCGTAGCTAAAGAAACTTTAGAAGGAAACTTGCGGGGTGTAGTCGCAACAATGACCCCCGAACAAGTGAACGAAGATCGCCTAAAATTTGCCGAAAGTATTACCAGTAACGTCAGTCAAGATCTGTTTAAACTCGGTTTAGAAATTGATACTCTCAAAATTCAAAATGTTGCCGATGACGTGGATTATCTTAACTCCCTCGGACGGGAAAGAATCGCTTTAGTCATGCGTGATGCTGAAATTGCCGAATCAAATGCCCTCAATGAAGCTGAACAAATAGTTGCGGAATGTGAGGAACAGGCAACCGTGGCTAAAACCCGCGATCAAATTATCATTTTAGAGCAAGAAAACGAGTTGAGAAAGTTAAAGGCAAAACTGGAACAACAGGCAAAATCGGAAGAAGAAATAACTATTGCTGCCGCTAAGGAAAAACGTGCTATAGTTGAGGAAAAATTGCAGCAGGTTAGGGCAGAATTGGAAAGATTACGTCTCCAAGCAGATCAAGTTTTACCTGCAGAAGCGCAGCAGGAAGCTGAAACTTTCCGCGCTAGAGGAGAAGCGGCAATTTTTGAAGAAAATGCTAAAGCTGAAGCCTTGGTTAACGAATTATTCGCGGAAGTCTGGCAAAACACCGGCAGCGAAGCAGAAGCAATTTTCTTGATTCAACAGTTAGAAACTATCCTAGAAGAAGCGATCAAAATTCCTAAACGATTACACCTCGATCGAGTTAATATCGTTGATAATGGTGATGGTAAATCCCTGGCTACCCTGATCAAAGTCTATCCCGAAATCGTCAATCAATTCCTCGCCAGTGTCCATCAAACCCTCGGTATTGATGTAGTGGGAACTCTCACCAATAAAATTGAAAAATAGCAGTCAGAAAACCTACTAGACAGGCCTTCTAAAATAGATTGTTACCGAGATCGAGCAGGGTTAAAACCGCACTCGATCTCACCGATAAGAATCCCCGTCTTTTGCAAGCGGGGAGATGTCAGCTCATCAATACTTGGGACCCTATCAATCGATTTTCCCAGTCGAAGCGGCATTAACTATAAACTTGCTAAAACCTCCTTAGCGGCGGCCAAAGTCCGTTCGATATCGGCCTCTGTGTGAGCTAAAGAAGTAAAACCAGCTTCAAACTGGGAAGGAGCTAGATAAACGCCTCTTTCTAACATTCCCCGGTGAAAACGACCAAATTTAGCCACATCGGCCTTTTTGGCATCTTCATAATTATGCACGGGGGTGCCAGTAAAAAACATCCCGAACATGGCACTGATATGACCCCCAGAAACGCTGTGACCAGCATCTCTAGCCACTTTCAGCAGCCCTTCAGTTAAGGATTTGGTCACTTTATCGAGATATTCGTAGGTGCCGGGGCGCTGGAGTAACTCGAGGGTTTTAATTCCCGCCGTCATGGCCAAAGGGTTGCCGGATAAGGTTCCCGCTTGGTACATCGGGCCAGCCGGAGCCACCATCGCCATAATATCGGCCCGACCGCCGTAGGCCCCCACCGGCAGCCCACCGCCGATAACTTTGCCCAGGGTGGTTAAATCGGGGGTGATGCCGAATTTTTCCTGAGCGCCACCGTAGGCGATGCGGAATCCGGTCATTACCTCATCAAACATTAACAGGGCCCCGTATTCCTTGGTTAATTCCCGCAATCCCTCTAAAAAGCCGGCATCCGGCACGATAAAGCCAGCATTACCCACCACTGGTTCTAAAATCACCCCGGCAATCGAGTCGGGATTTTCGACAAAGAGGGCTTTTACCGCTTCCAGGTCATTGTAGGGGGCGGTTAAAGTGTTGTTAGTGGTGGTTTTGGGAACCCCCGGCGAGTCGGGTAGGCCCAGGGTGGCTACACCAGAGCCAGCTTTAACCAGGAACATATCGGCGTGACCGTGGTAACAGCCCTCGAATTTGATGATTTTATCCCGGCCGGTAAAAGCCCGCATTAAGCGCAGGACGGACATACAGGCTTCGGTGCCGGAATTGACAAAACGCACCATTTCAATGCTGGGAACGGCATCAATCACCATTTCAGCGAGAATATTTTCCTGGACACAGGGAGCGCCAAAACTGGTCCCTTTGTCTAGGGCCTGGTGTAGGGCGGCAATCACTTCGGGATGGGCATGACCACAGATAGCCGGCCCCCAAGTTCCCACATAGTCGATGTATTCGTTACCGTCCACGTCGCGAATATAGGCCCCTTTGACGCTTTCAAAAACGATAGGTTGACCACCGACGGATTTAAAGGCCCGCACGGGGGAACTTACACCCCCCGGCATTAATTTTTGAGCGGCTGTAAAGATTTCTTTCGATTTTGTTGTTTGATACGAAGATGTGCTAACCAATCCTGTCTCCTTGTCTATTTGAGTCTATCGATTCCAGGGAATGCCCGGAGTTTTGTTTTGTTAATTTCCTGCTGCTTGTTCCATTTTAAAGATCACCAGCCTACATTTTACGCAATTTTTTCCCTAAGAAAGGCGCTGGTCGGCTCAAGTCTCGGCTCTTCTGGGTTCTGTGTGATAAGTTTAACTTACTATATGATCGATCAATCTTTGTGTCCTCTGTGTCTCTGTGGTTCCTTCCACTTTGACAATTTTTCCACAATCTTTTCAGAATTGCAGTAAAAACCTAGCAATGGGCGAAGTTATTGCTATTGATAGATTTTAGACCGGAAAGAGCGATCGAAAAAAGCTCCGGTTTTCCACAGATTTTCCACAGGGGAATTCTTGCTATTATTTCTTAGCGTACAAAAAAACTATTCCTGCTATGAAATTTACCAGTAGTCAAAGCGAACTCAACAGCAATTTATCCCTAGTTAGTCGGGCCGTTGCCAGTCGTCCTACCCATCCGGTGTTGGGAAATGTTCTCTTTTGTGCCGATGAGGAAAAGGGCGAAATTAGCCTGACTGCTTTTGATTTGAGTTTAGGGATTCGCACCAGTTTTCGGGCCGAGGTGGTGGAAGGGGGCAAAATTACCCTGCCGGCAAAATTACTTAACGATATTGTCTCTCGTTTGGGAGAGGGGGAAATCACCATCTCTGTGGAAGAAAACGAGAATGATGAGGAGCATAGTCTCGCTTTCCTGAAAACTGCCTCGGCACAGTTCCAAATTCGCGGCATGAAGGCCGATGAGTTCCCAGAATTGCCCACGGTGGCCGATGGAGAAATTGTTAATTTACCTATAGTTGCCTTGACAGAGGGACTAAAAGGTGCTTTATTTGCCGCTAGTGGCGATGAAACTAAACAGGTGTTGACGGGGGTACATTTAACTAAAACCGTCGATTGTCTAGAATTTGCCGCTACAGACGGTCATCGTTTAGCGGTGGTACAAACTCCCCTAGAGGAGGTGGAAAGTGCCTCTGGTGGCTTTAATGTCACCATTCCGGCCCGGGCCCTGCGAGAATTGGAAAGAATGATGGCAACAAAACAAAATATCGAGACTATTACTCTGCACGTGGATGATTCTCAAGTCATCTTTGAAATGGGGGAACAGAGGTTAACCAGTCGTAAGTTAGAAGGGGCCTATCCCACTTATAATCAGTTAATTCCTAAATCCTTCGAGCGTTCTTTGGTTTTAGACCGCAAACAATTAATCCGTTGTTTGGAATTAGTGGCGGTTTTATCGGACCAAAAGAATAATTTAGTCAAGTTTAGTCTCGATAGCGAAAATGACCGTTTATCCCTAGCGGTGGAATCTCCTGATTTAGGTAGTGCCAAAGAGTCCATGGCGGCGGAAATTCAGGGAGAAAGTGGCGATATTGCCTTTAATGTTAAATATTTAATGGACGGTTTGAAGGCTTTACCCAATAATGATATCCAAATGCAGTTAAATGCTAGTACCCAACCGGTTATTTTTACCCCCTTGGGAGGTTTAAAGATGACCTATTTGGTCATGCCAGTACAAATTCGTCAGTAATTTTCCCCTAGCAATTATAGAAGGAGAGGGAGACTTTTCAGCTATCAGCTTTCAGCATTTGTTTGCCAATTGATTAGGCAGTTTTCTAGTTATTATCACAGTCCGAGTCGCTGACTGCTGACTGCTTAAAGACTCCTGACTCCCCCAATTCTGGTTAATTAATACCAATCATCCATCGACCGGAAAATTGAGGCATCGGGGAACACAGTTGGATTACCACTAGCGTCGATTTTTTGCCGTAATTCTCGCAGTTGTTGATTGCCGATGAGAAAATCACTTTCTACTAATTGATAGGGCAGTACATTATTATCTAAAGCATACACTGCCGTGATGCCAGCAGCTACCCCAGAGGACCACTCGAAGGAATGGACACGATAGGCGGCCGCGGCAATATGACTGAGAGCGATACTTTTACCCGCTATCAGTAAATTATCGATTTTTTGGGGAATTATAGCCCTTAAAGGGATCTCGAAGGGGTAAGCTTGGCCCTGTCCCTGTCTTTCTCCTGCTTTTTCTGTATTACCTGGTTTTTCGGGGGGATGTTCCGTCATGCAGGGATGAAAATCAATCGCATAGTGACCGATACCGACGGAATCGGGGTAAATAGTCGATCGCTTGCGTTTAACGGCCTGATCGGGGGATAATGTGCCATCAAGTACGGAAAATCCCTCTAATCCTGCCAAGGTGGCAATTAAGCGCCGATATTCTGCTGGAGAAAGATTTTGACGATAGAAATCGCTTTGAAAATTTTGTCGGGAAATATCGATTTCTGTGACGGTAAAACCAGCGGGGAAAGTCAGGGAAGGACGACCGATAATCCGTCTTGCTTCCCGAATATAGGGATATTTCGACAAACCGTGGGCAGTTCCCATGGGAGAATCAAAACCGGAGAGATAACGGTTATTCAAATGGGGAACTTTTACCCCGTCCCCTAACTGGGAATCGGTGGTTCCTTCTACTAACCAATAATAGTAGGAAATGGCGTGTTCTTCGCCCCTCGCGAGGGTTTCTGTGCGTAATCCTCCCATCCATCCCCCCGGAGATAACTGTCCTAACTCTTGCAACTGTTCACGGGTGTAGATAAAGTTATCCTTTGCAGTCCCCGGACGATAATCATTTCCCCAAGTCCAATTCTGCATGGAGATATCCCCTGGGACGGGTTCGGTAAAAGTAATTCCCCCAAAGGTTTTCTCTTTACCCAGTTGTGGACTCCAGATACGACGATAGGTGAAAACTAGGTCAAAATCGGCTAATCGCGGCAATTCATAGCTAAAATAGGGGGCATAGCGTTCATAATAAACGGGTTTCTCTTGGGTTTGTGGTTTTTCTGTTTCCTCCATGGCGAAGGTATAGGTAAAGCCTTGGGTACAGTAGGGGTCGCCAGTGACGCTAGAGGAAGAAGGTTCGAGATAACTGCGCTTATCGACCCCTAAACGGTAGGGAATATCTGATAATCCGATGATTTCCCCGGTTTCGGTCGCTTCAATCACATACCAATCTGCTAATTGATTCGGTTGGGAGGATTTGGGGACAAAACGGAGGATTTTCTTATCAAAACGGGGAGAATTTTCGTAGCGATAGATATCCTCCATTTTTTGCGATAAAAACTCGGTATTTAGGGGAGGAGTACCTTTTGCGGGACTATGTTGAATAGCAATTACACTGGTAATCTGTTGACCAGTGCCGCGATTGGGTAAAGTTTCAAGATTTAATTCTTTGACTACCGTGGAGGGAAACCATTTCAGGGTTCCTTTGCCTTTTTTGGCAGCGTCTTCTAACTGTTGAAATAATAATTTATGTCCATCAAAAGGCAAAAAACAAGACCCGCTTACCCAACATTCCCCGGGGTTGCGTTTGCCGTAATGCTTTCTAATTCTTTCCCTAAATTCTAGATAACCTTTCGGGAAAAATAATTTTTCTCTTTGTGTCCGTCTTTCATCTAATGCGGAAGTTCCCTGAGAAGATATCTGTCCCCCCACCCAGTCGGTAATCTCGGTTAAACAGACGGTTTTTCCTAATAATAAAGCTTCGTAGGCCGCACCGGCACCGGCTAAACCACCACCCACCACCAGAATATCACAGCCGACGGTTTGATCCGGTTCTCGCGGGGGGGCTGCTAGGGTAAGGGGAGTGAAAGCTTGTAGGAGAAATAATCCCAGAGAGAGGGATTTAAGAGGAGTAAAGTGATGATTGAAAATTTTAGGTGACATTATTGACAAATATCAATGTTGTGACTGAGAGTTTCCTCTTTCTTTGAAGAAGTAGCCAGAGAATCTGTTCCTGAAATCCTGATTCTTTTTTTTGGGCGATATTGAAAACTTTGTAGCTTGATGCTGGCTTTTGAGAGATTATACACCTTCAAGCTGACAATCGATCGCTTTTCTGGAAATGTCTTGACAAAATAGAGATAGCCTGATTCGGTGTCATTCCCTTTGTTATTCCCTGTAATCCTTCCTAAGTTAAATGCAAAACAAACCCGGGTAACACATCTTCCCCGGATAAAATAGCAGGTAAATTAATAATTTCCACATCGCTATTTAGTCGGTAGATTTCCACCTGCTGCTGTTGCGGATTAATCAACCAACCTAAACGTAAACCACTAGCTAAATATTCACGCATCTTGTCCTGTAAAGAGGTTAAGGAATCAGTACGAGAACGTAATTCAATCACAAAATCAGGACACAAAGGTGGGAACTTTTCTCGCTCTTCTGCGCTCAAAGCTTCCCATCTCTCCCGTTTTATCCAAGCAACATCAGGAGAACGATCTCCTCCATTTGGTAAACGAAAAATTGTCGAAGAACTAAAGACTTTACCAGAATTACTTTGACGATTCCAAATCGTTACATCAGCAATTAAATCAGCTTCTCTATTACCGCTATTTCCACCCACGGGAGGCATAATTAATAATTCTCCTTTTTGATTACGTTCTAAATTCCATGTTTGATTAGCCTGACAGAGATGATAAAATTGTTCATCAGTCAAATTAACTGTCTCTAGATTTAACACTACAGTTTCCATAATCGCTTCTCCTTCTTGCTACTTTATAAGAATGGCTATATCGTGATTAATCTCAACCTATTTACCTAATTGACTCTCTAAAAATTCTGACCAATGGGGGTTAGTAGTGTCTAGGGAAATTAGATAGGGTTGTTCTTTTTCATGAAAAGGTTCTGTTTTCTCAATTTGGGCATTTAAAACCTCGATGGTAGCGTCAGAAATATCACCTTTTCTAGCGGCAATCCGTTGTTTTAAAACTTCTATAGGTGCGTGACAATGGACAATATGAAAAGGAATATGTAAATTTTGGGCATAGGTTAATAAGGGTTCTCGCCAAGCATATTTATCGTAGCGTGCATCGAGAATAACCCTATAACCTAAAGCTATTAAAATTTCGGCTAATTCTGTCAGTCTAGCGAAGGTTTTTTGACTCATTTCGAGACTATATATGTCTAGACTTCCTGCTTGATTTAAGTCAATTCCAGCCAAATGTTTGCGAACTGCATCGGAACGAATCTGAATAGCATTAAGATTTTTAGCAATTACTTTCGCTATGGTACTCTTACCCGATGCAGAAAATCCCGACATTAGAATTAATCTCGGTTTCTGCGGTTGTGTGTACTGCCAAGCTAATTGATAATAATCCTGTGCATTGGCTTTAATTTTCTCGGAAAAAGTGTCACCATCAAGCAAAAAACTATTGACTTTTGCCCTCACATACGCTTGTCTAGTCAGGTAGAGAGGCAAGACTTTTAAACCCTCCCAGTCGGCGGTTTGTTCTAAATAAGTATTCACAAATAAATTAGCGAAATCTTCTCTCCCTCTAGCGGTTAAATCCATCGCTGTAAAAGCAATATCATACATGACATCAACGAAGCGAAAAGATTCATTAAATTCTATGCGATCAAATAATTGTATTTCTCCCTGCCACTGACAGATATTATTTAAATGTAAGTCGCCGTGACATTCGCGAATCATCCCTTTTATTTGTCTTTCTTCTAACCAATCTCGGTGTTCTGCGAAGAATTTATCTGTATAAGCTTTCGTTTCATCGTATTGTTTTTGGGTTTGGACAAAATTAATATATTTCTCGGTTTGTTGGTAGTTTTCATCAAAAGCTTGTTTAATAACTTCTAAATTGCCAAATTGAGTAATATGGGAATTAGTCAGAGCTTGTCGATGAAATCCTGCCACTTTTTCAGCCAAAGATTTTATAGCTTTTTCCGTTAGTTCTCCCCGTTCAAAAATTTTACTCAGTAAACATTCTTGGGGGAACTGATTCATTTTTAAAATGTATTCGATCGCCTTTCCTTCTCCATTTAAACTTATGCGACCCCGTTGCTCATTAATTGACAAAACTTCCAGATAGATATTGGCGGCAACTTTTTTATTTAACTCTAGTTCCTGTTCTAGATAATATTTTCTCTTTTCTAAAGTGGAGAAATCTAAAAAATTATAATTAACTGGTTTCTTGACTTTATAGGCATAATCTCCTGTCAAGAAGATAATGGAAGCATGGGTTTGGATAATTTCAACGGGAATTTTGACAGAATGAGGATAAAAGTCGGGATTTTTTAATTCTTCGATTAATTGGTTGCTATCCATAGCAAGAACTCCTCTGGGGTGCATCTTATTTTTGTAAATCTACTAAGTTGGGATTTTTCAAGGGAACCCCTCGGTTAAAATTGGGCGTTATTTCTGATTTTATCACTCAATCTTTGACTCTTGGGGGATTCTACCCCCCAAACCCCGTTGGTGAGGACAGGACTGTGAGTACAGGTCGCGCAGTTTCAGATGTCCGTGGAGGAAGTACCTCTTGCAAACGCTGGAAAGCATTAGCTTGACAAGTGGGATGCTGACACTGGTAGCATACATTTGTACTAGTTTAAGGATGACTGATAAGTAGTCGTGCAAAATTAATTTCCTAGTCGAGACTCCGAGACTCCGAGACAGCTATCAGGGATCAGATTTGAGTTCACTGTTTACTGATCACAGCAAAAAGCGTTCAACTGACCCCTTAGATGTGTAATTAATTTTGCTTAGGTACTTAATTGCTGATTGTCGGTAAACTGTTGACTATCTAAATTACTCGTTAAGACTGCATGGGAACGGGGTCAGCTTTAAACGAAGGAATTAGGGGTACAGTTAGCTTGAGATAATTTTGGCGCCGGCTATTCCTTCTTAAGTTATATAGCTCTCTTATTCTTTGTGTGATAGGTTTAACTTAATATAGAAGCGATCAATCTTTGTGTCCTTTGTGTCTTTGTGGTTCGTTCCAGTCGCTCACTAGCAGGACTGTGTCTTAGAATATATTTTACCCACCAAACCCAAGAGAGCCGTTATAATTATAAGTCCCCCCCCCAACAGTTTGAAGAGCGATCAAACCCTTATCCAATATTTACCATCAAAAAGCAAGCATTTAGCCATGTTATCGACTATGATCGGCCTAGAGCAGAATTTGAAGAAGTACAAGGATTTTGGTTTACCCAGGCCTTGAAACCAGAAGATGTGACACAATTACTGTTAAGTAACTGTTCCGAATCACACCCAAAACTTTATTGAGAAGATAAATTAACTTAAAGACGAATGAGCCATGACTTTATCACACCCAAAACTTTATTGAGAAGATAAATTAACTTAAAGACGAATGAGCCATGGCTTTTGAGGGAGCATATTAACTTATATTTTTAGTTTTGTCGAGGTGCCGAAAAAATGATTAATAGTTCATCTAATTCCCGTTATCTCCTCATTGTGGAAGATCCCCAAGGTAGAAGAACAATTCCCCTAGAAGAAATGAAATATTCTCTCGGACGTAAGTCCGATAATCAAATTGTTCTTCGCTCCAAACACGCGTCTCGCTATCATGCGACTTTAATTAAAAAGAGTATTGATAGCCAAAAATTTTCCTATTGGATTCTTGATGGTGATTTAGAGGGAAATAAAAGTCATAATGGTATTTATGTCAATGGGTCTAAATGCTTAATTCATGAATTAAAAGATGGTGATTTAATTAACTTTGGCTGTGATATAAATGCCAGTTTTCATTTAATAGCCAGTCAAGCAAAAATAGAGCGAGAATCAGTTGAAAGTCTAGGACAGTTACAAGGGAACCCTACGGAAAATGAAACCCATTCTAGCGATAATGACCCCCATGCAAAAAGTACCTTAATTCTCCATCAAGCTCCATCGCAAATCATAAGTTTTAATAGCAAGATTCAAGAGGAATATTCTTCGGTTGTTCTCACGGATTTACCTAACCGTTCTCTCTTTAATGAATATCTCTCAAGTGCTATTAATAATGCCTGGAAAAATAATAAACTGATCGGACTGTTATTAGTGGACGTAGGGCGGCTAAGAAATGTCAATAATAAACTAGGTTATCGACTGGGAGATAAACTATTAAAAATCTTAATTGAACGTTTAAGAAAAAGTTTGCGATCAGAGGATATAGTCGCCCATTGGAGAGGGTACGCATTTATTATCCTGCTGCCAGAAATTAATGATGCTAATGATCTAGAAAAAGTTAGTCAAAGAATTATTAAAACCCTAGAAAGTAATTACGAAATCGAAAATCACTCCCTAGTCGTGCGATTAAGTTTAGGTTCAGTTATCTATCCCCCCGACGGCACAGACAGGAAAGCAATATTACAGAAACTGGAGGAAAATTTAGTAGCAGTCAAAAATAATATAAATAATAACTCCCAGATAGAGTCAGTTAATGTTCACACCAAAAATACTCGTAGTTCTAAAGTTGAATATTTTCTCTATCAGGCAATCAGAAATAATGAATTAGCTCTTTACTATCAACCGCAAGTTAATATGACTCAGGGGCAAGTGGAAGGATTGGAGGTATTATTGCGCTGGTTACACCCTCAATTCGGATTAATCGCTCCTAATCGTTTTTTACCCTTAGTCGAAGAAAGCGAGTTAATCCTTGAGCTTAATCGTTGGGTGCTAAAAAATGCCTGTCAACAGGCACAAATATGGCAGCAGCGAGGGTTATTATACACTCCCATCTCGATCAATCTGTCCCCACACCAATTGCGCGATCCCCAGTTGTTCACCACCCTAAAAGAAGTCTTGACTGAAACCAAAATCGGGCCTTTCTTTCTGGAGATGGAAATAACCGAGACAAGTTTACTGGAAAATAGCCGCGAAACTGGTCGAATTCTTGGGGATTTGCAGAAATTGGGTATTAGTATTACCCTCGATGATTTTGGCAGCGGCTACGCTTCGATCGCCTATCTCGGTCAATTTCCCGTGAAAAAACTGAAAATAGAGCAATCTTTAACGAAAAAACTGACTAATACTCCCCAAGATACCCGTTTTATCTCGTCATTGCTGGCGATAGCGAAAAGTTTTAACTTAATAGCGATCGCCAAGGGAGTAGAAACACAACAACAATTAGAAATCCTGCAAGAATTAGGTTGTGAGAGAATGCAAGGCAATCGCATCAGTTGCCCCCTAGCAGTGGAGGAAATGACTACATTTCTCCACACCCACCGCACCCTCTCAGTTGGGGATTAGGAGTTAGTCCCGATGAAAAAATTTTCACCAGCACAGATGAAAGAGGTTTCTTTCCCCACATCCTACACCCCACACCCTCTTTCCAGTCAGGAGACAGGAGACAGGAGACAGCTTTTGTGTATTCTCCCCACTTGCCACTCGCCACTTGCCACTGATAACTGATAACTGATAACTGATAACTGATAACTGATAACTGATAACTGATTTTGGCCACTGATTCCGGTATGATCTGAACAGAGAATCTAGTATTAAATACCTACTCATTCTAGCGTGAGGCTCTTGCCGAACCTGTCAGCAGCAGAAATTTTTGGCGGCGGGGTACTGCTGGATCCAGAGTCTGGTTTAATTACATACTATGGGTTAACAATTAGTTGTGTATTTAGAGGGAAACTATGGCCAATAAGCCAGAGCGCGTGGTTCTAATCGGTGTAGCTGGGGACTCCGGTTGTGGGAAGTCTACTTTTTTACGTCGTTTGACGGATTTATTCGGGGCCGAGTTTATGACAGTGATCTGTTTAGATGACTACCATTGCCTCGATCGCAAACAGAGAAAAGAGGTGGGTGTCACCGCACTCAATCCGAAAGCGAATAACTTTGACCTGATGTATGAGCAGATTAAAGCTCTCAAGGAAGGTCAAGCCATTAATAAACCTATTTATAATCATGAAACGGGGATGATCGATCCCCCCGAAATCATCGAACCGAATAAGGTAATCGTGATCGAGGGACTGCACCCCTTATATGATGAACGAGTCCGGTCCCTATTAGATTTCAGCGTTTATCTCGATATTAGCGATGAAGTCAAAGTTAACTGGAAAATTCAACGGGATATGGCCGAGCGCGGTCACACCTATGATGATGTGATGGCGGCTATTAATTCTAGAAAACCGGATTTCAGTGCCTATATCGATCCCCAAAGACAGTACGCTGACGTGGTGATTCAAGTGCTGCCCACCCAATTACTTGAAGATCACGAAAGTAAGTTACTACGGGTCCGTTTAATCCAGAAAGAAGGGGTAGAAAACTTTGAACCCGCTTATCTGTTTGATGAAGGTTCCACCATCGATTGGCGGCCCTGCGGTCGTAAATTGACCTGCGCTTATCCCGGCATTAAACTCTACTATGGTCCAGATGGCTTCTTGGGGAATGAAGTGTCGATTCTGGAACTAGATGGTCAATTCGATAACCTCGAAGAAATGATCTACATCGAAAGCCATTTGAGCAAAACTGGCACTAAATACTACGGTGAAATGACCGAATTACTGCTCAAACACAAGGATTATCCCGGTTCTACCAATGGTACGGGTTTATTCCAAGTGTTAGTCGGTCTCAAAATGCGTGAAACCTACGAAAAACTAATGGCCGCTGAATCAAAAGTGGCAGCCCAAGTCTAGTTTCTAGTTTTGACCGAGCCGGCATCCTACCCGGGTAGGATGCCGGTTTTTTTTAACCCACTAATCCCGATCGCAGGGCCAGCACTGCCGCTTGAGTCCGATCATCCACAGAGAGTTTATTTAAGACATTGCGGACATGGGTTTTCACCGTGCCGATGGTGATATAGAGTCGCTCGGCAATCTGAGCATTACTACAACCCGCGACAATCAGATCGAGAATTTCTCGCTCTCGTGCCGTTAGGGGGGCATTTTCCAGCAATTGGTGATATTCTCGGTCAACGCCTTGAATTATCACTGTTTTGGTCCCGGCAGCCGCACCGACGGGAACATTTTGGCGCACTTGTTGCAGAACAATATTGGCGATCGCAGGGTCAAGCCAATGATTGCCTTCGTGGGTGGAATAAATCGCCTCGATTAACTTATCAATGCTAATATCCTTCATACAGTAGACATCTCCAAAAATTTGTAAGTCAGTCACAGCAAGGAAGACAGGCAGATTAGACCAAGAGTCAAAATTAGCTCTAAAAACCGATTAATCAGGGTTTTAAGAGACAAAATCGAATTTTGACGGAAAACTATGGCTAAT
>NZ_JADBUP010000153.1:0-5784 GCF_020245605.1 Microcystis sp. M061S2
GTTCTACCCTTCCTGGTGTCTTTAACGTGATGGCACCACTCCGATTCCATCCCGAACTCGGTTGTGAAACTTCACCGTGGCCAAGATACTTGTCGGGTTGCCGACCGGGACAATAGCTCGATGCCAGGATTATTCTTTCCTACCCCTCAATCCGACAAGATTGGGGGGTTTGGTTTTTAGGAAAAATCAGAGGATTTTAAATCTAAACCTCGCTCAAATATTGTATCTATGGCTAACATTTCTCTGTCGCTAGTCATAAATTTATGATCTTTGGTTGCTTGGATAGTTTGCCCATTTTCTAGGGTGTATTCAAAGACTTCTTGTAAACCTCGCTCGTGCCATTGAGAGATTGGTTGACTATAAACAAAACCATTTTGGTCAACAGTATAAACAGTGCAGTTAATTTCTTCGCTCACAATTTTAGCAATTGGTAATAATCCGTATTCCTCAGTTAAAATTAACGTCTCACCTCCTAGACAATATTCGGCAAAATTTACCATCTGTTCAAAGAGATTTTCAGCGATTCTTTTTTCCACACCATTTTTAGCAGCACCATCGATAAACATCTCCCTTTGTTTCTGCATTTCGGAGGCTTTTTTCTTACCCATTGCCCGACGCAATAGATCCGCTTCTCCTAGGGAATAACCCGCTAAATCCTGCGCCATTTTCATAATCTGTTCTTGATAGACTAAAACTGCGTAGGTTTCCTTAAGAATTGGTTCCAATAAAGGATGATCATAACGAATGGGTTCTCTACCGTGTTTTCTGCCAATAAAGAGAGGAATTAATCCCGCATCTAAAGGTCCGGGGCGATAGAGTGCTAAGATTGAAGATATGTCCTCAATACCCGATGGTTTTAACTCTTTAACTATCTGTTTCATCCCCGATGATTCTAACTGGAAAATACCTTCTAAATCCCCTTCTTCTAGTAATACGTGGGTTTTGATAATATCGGGAGGTAGTTTTTTATGTTCCCCTTTAGCCCGAATTTGCAGGGCTTTTCTTTCATCTAAAGGCAATTGTTCGAGATCGATATCTATACCCTGATTTTGTTTAATTAAATCGGCGGTTTTTTTCAAAGTGGTTAAATTTCTTAACCCTAAAAAGTCCATTTTTAACAATCCCAATGATTCTAAATCCTCCATGAAATATTGGGTAATTACCGCCCCATCATTATTTTTCTGGAGGGGAACCACTTCATCTAAAGGTTGGGAAGAAATGACGACTCCCGCGGCATGAACTCCGAAGGTTTTGTTAGTACCTTCGATACGAATTGCCATATCTAACCAATGACGCACATGGGGTTCCGTATCGTATCTTTCTTTAAATGCTGGTTCGGGAGTTTCATCGGAAATCATCACTTTTAAAGGTGTGGGTTTACCGCGAGAAACGGGAATCATTTTCGCCATTTTATCCGATTCGGCGTAGGGAATATCTAACACCCGCGCCACATCTTTTAAGACAGCTTTTGATGTCATGCGGTTAAAAGTAATGATTTGGGCAACATTAGCCTCCCCGTATTTTTCCGTGACGTATTGGATCATTTCATCCCGTCTCTCGATACAGAAATCCGTATCAATATCAGGCATAGATTTCCGTTCAGGATTGAGAAAACGCTCAAATAATAAACCGTGATGAACGGGATCAATATTAGTTATTTTTAAAGAATATGCTACCAAAGAACCCGCCGCAGAACCACGTCCTGGACCGACGGGAATATCATGATCTCTAGCATATTTTATATAGTCCCAAACGACGAGAAAATAGGTAGAAAATCCCATTTTCTGTAACATTTTTAATTCGTATTCAAGTCTTTCTTTGTAAACAGGTTCAATTTCGTGACGAGAAGGACATTTTAATCTTTCTAGTAATCCTAACCAAGCAATTTCTTCTACATAACTATCAGCAGTATGTCCCGCAGGAACTGGATAGTTAGGTAGTCTTGGTTCATTGAATATGTTATAAGGTTCGACTTTTTCTGCTACTTCTAAGGTGTTATTAATCGCTTCTTCAATCACATCTTCTGGCAGATGATCACGGAAAAGTAAACGCATTTCATCAGCAGATTTTAAGTATTCTGTGCCGCTATAACGGAGGCGTTTATCTTCAGTAATTAACTTGGCAGTTTGAATACATAGCAAGGCATCGTGTGCCTCTACATCGTAACAGGAAATAAAGTGAGAATCGTTAGTAGCAACTACTTTGATTCCTAATTCTTTAGCAATTTTAACTATTTCTACATTAACAATCCGATCTTCTTTAGAACCATGGTCTTGAATTTCTAAGTAAAAATCATCACCAAAAAGTTTTTTATACCATTTAGCCGTTTCCTTAGCCAGTTTCCTGTTATTAGCTAAAATTGCTTGGGGAATCTCTCCACCCAAGCAAGCACTGGTAACTATCAATCCTTCGTGGTATTGTTGGAGTAACTCTTTATTGATACAAGGACGAGCAAAAATGCCTTTACCTTGAATACCTTTCAGATTAGAAATAGTAGTTAATTTAACCAGATTTTTATAGCCTTGGGTGTTTTTGGCTAAAACAACTTGATGATATTTTCGGTGGCGAAGATTGACTTCAATATCGCCATTGACTACATACATTTCATTGCCAATAATTGGTTTTATTCCCTTATTACGGCAGGTTTTAATTAATTCGATCGCACCATACATGACTCCATGATCGGTTAAAGCGATCGCCGGTTGTCCTAATTCAATCGCTCGATCAATTAGTGCCGGTAATTGGGAAGCACCATCAAGTAAGCTATAATCACTGTGAATATGTAAACCGACAAAAGACATAGTTTTTCAGGAAAAAGTGACCAGGAAAAGGAGAAAAAAACCAGAATTTACTTACTTTTAATTTTCAGCAATCACAGTCTATTTTTAGGGTTGATTGAGAATCCTATAGGGGAAAGAACTTTCTTCTAAATTAAACCATTGTTCTCGCAGTTTCTGGTTATCATTGCTGCCGACGACAGTATCAACAAATTTTTTCCATTCGGGATCGTTTTTGGGTAAAATACAGCCATAAAGTTCGGTGGTAATCGGTTGACGGGGTAGTAGCACAAATTGTCGCGGATCCTGTCCTTGTTTAACGATTTCCCCCAGTAGAAGAATTCCATCACTAACCACTGCTTTAACTTCTCCCCTTTGTAATTTTGCCACTGCTTCACTTCGATCGCTGACAGCTTGCCAATTAGCCAGAGGATAGATATAACGAATAATACTATCGGTGGTGGTGTCGGGAATGTATGCGATCGCAACTGATGCTAAAGTGTTATTAATATCTATTTTATCAACATTTTCCCTTTTAGTTAGAAATTGCGCTCCCGTCATAAAATAGGGAATAGAAAAATTAACCCTTTCTAGTCTTTCTTCCGTGATTGTTGCCGCATTACAGGATAAATCTACTTGTCCCTGTTCCACTTGCTGAAAACGATTATTAGTCGTCGCTTCTGTAAAGGTTATTGTAATCGGGTTACCTAATTTTTGTGCTAATCGACGTTGGACTAAGCGCATTAATTCCACTCCGTAACCTGTCCATTGTCCCGTTTTCTCATCGATATAACTAAAGGGAGTAGCATCTTTTCTGGCTGCCGCTTTTAATTCTCCCGTGCGAGCAATTCTTTGTAAAACTGTTTCTGCCAAGGCTGATAAATGTAGGTTATTTATCAGTAAAAGACCTAGAAAAATAAACCAAAAGTTTTTAGACATATCAAGAAAGCAAGAAGAGGACAGGAGATAGGGAGAAAAAAGCTAACGGCCGATGTGCGATTAGCAAATGCTGCTGTATTTTAACTACGATCCTCGAATAATCCACTCAAACGTTCTACTTCTGTTTGTGCTGTGTACATAGGAGTTCCAGCCAGAATTCCGGTAACATTGCGGAAAGGTTGACCGATGTGCATACCTTGATGATCGATCGAAAACTCACGAATATCCTTATCGTGCATAGAGCCGCGCATTTTTAAAACAGTGATACCTCGGCGCATTTCTCCATACATTTCCACATAACGCAGCAGAATAATTGAATCGGTAATTGTAGAAATATGCGCTTCTGTGATCGAGGAACCTCCTAATAAAGTGGGAGTGGTGGAAGTAAATAATCCTCCCACCTCTTTTTGCTTAATAAAAGAAGTCAAACCGATAATAAATTCCCGAAATCCTTTCAGATTAGAAACCCTTTCTAAAGCAGATAAACTATCTACTGCCACTCGATTAGGTTGAAACTCCTCGATAATTTCCTTCATCATAATTAAATGATTTTCTAAACCCGTAGTTTCGGGATAACGGCAGACTACCTTTAATTTACCTTCCTTTTCCATGCGGTCATAATCCACACCCCAACCGGTAGCATTTCTAAATAACTGTTCTCGACTTTCCTCGAAGGCAAAAATTAAACATCTTTCCCCATTGGTTACTCCCCCAGCCATAAATTCTGTCACCATCAGGGTTTTTCCTGTTCCTGTGGCTCCCGAAACCAAAATAACCGAATCGCGGAAGAAACCACCCCCACACATTCTATCGAGTTCCAAGCTGCCAGAAGTAATGCGAATATTAGAGGATTTTTGTTCTAATTCAATGGCTGATAAAGGAATAATCACGGCCCCTTTATTGGGAATAATTGTAAAAGGAAATTCTCCTTTTTGGTGATCGGTTCCCCGATATTTTAAAATTTCGATCGTCCTTCTTCTTTTCTCATCGGTTAAAACGTTGCGTAAAATCACCACATTATCGGCCACAAACTCCTCCACCCCATAACGACTGATTTCGCCGTATTCTTGGGTTCTTTCTGCGGTCATAATCGCTGTTACTTCCAATTCTCGCAAAGCGGTTGCCAGACGAAAAAGATCACTTCTCACTTGAGCGCTATCACTTAAATGGCTGAAAATTGCGCCTAAAGAATCCATAGACACCCGTTTGGCTTTATTTTTGCGGATAGCAAACTCAATGCGAGCGATTAATGCGCCTAGGTCGTATTCTCCCGTCACCATCGGCTTTTCTTCCGGTTGGGGGGAAGCATCGACAAAGGCCCATTGACGATTCTCCTCCCACTGCCGGATATTCCAACCAAAACCACCCATATTTTTTCTTAGTGCTTGGGGTGGCTCCTCGAAGGTGACAAAAACGCCATTTTCTCCATTTTTGATGCCTTCTGCCAGAAATTGACAGGCAAAAACCGTTTTAGCACTTCCTGCCGTCCCCGCTATCAAAGTTGCTCGTCCTTTCGGTAATCCCCCTTCCGAAAGAAAATCAAAGCCGGGGATTCCTGTTTCTAACTTCTCAATCAACTCTAGGGGATTATTTTGCGTCATTTAAGTTCTCTATGAAAACGAGCCAATGTTTATTGTACCTATTTCAGTGACCGGCGATACCAGAAATTTATCCCTAGTTTGAGAGTTTGAGCATTGGTAATAAAATTTCCAAGACATAGTTTAAATTCAGGACAGCTTAACCCAAGAATAAATGGGGCGTTGTCAGATGTAAAGATGCTCCGAATCAGCTTGGAACTGAAATTATAGTTATTTCAAATAAGAACGAGACACTATAGCGGTGTGCAGTCGTATGAAGTACAGTGTCACGAGCTATAAACCATGCTAGGCAAGGCTTGGTCTGTATCTCACTCAAGCGCTTACCGCTATAGGCGACACAATAAGTACGAATAATTTCATCAAGGGGTGTCCCCACAGGAGCATACATTCTTGCCCTCTTTAATGCACTAAAATCATGTTCGATATCATTTAAATCAGGAGAGTATTTTGGCAAAAACACGACCTGATGA
>NZ_JADBUP010000154.1:0-28947 GCF_020245605.1 Microcystis sp. M061S2
GGGGGGATCAAAGCCCCTTATCAAGAAGGATCAAAGCCCCCCTTATCAAGGGGGGTTGGGAGGATCAAAGCCCCCCTTATCAAGAAGGATCAAAGCCCCCCTTATCAAGGGGGGTTGGGGGGATCAAAGCCCCTTATCAAGGAGGATCAAAGCCCCCCTTATCAAGGGGGGTTGGGGGGATCAAACTTCCAATTACTCCACAAGCTCCCTCAAAATTACTCAAAACTTCTTGATTAGTAAAGCGGATTACTGTTAATCCATAACCTGATAAAATTTGGGTTCTTTCTAAGTCATAGGCTTGAGCATCTTCCCTATTATGACTATCACCATCAATTTCAATCACTAATTTTAATTCGGGGCAATAAAAGTCAACAATAAATTGATCAATCGGTCTTTGGCGATGAACTCTATATTGAAAATTTTTTAAGTATTCATACCAAAGTTTTCTTTCAGCTTTGGTCATGTTTTTACGGAGTTCTTTAGCTCGTTCTACGAGTTTGGGATTGTAGGGTAGATGATGATGATTGGTTAATTGCATAAGCTTACTTTCTGGTTAGTCATGTTACCGTACTTAGCCCCCCTTATCAAGGGGGGTTGGGGGGATCAAACTTAACGTGATTGCAGTTTTATTTATTAAAAAAAGAAAGATTATTTTTCAACTAATAAGTTTAGCATATATAGCGTTTTCTGTTCGCACGAGGTACATTATTAATGTTGAAAAGCTTAATCAGCAAAGGTTTAACTGTGCCACACAGGGGTGAGAACCGCTATAATATCCCTTATCAAGGAGTCGTAGGCGGGGGGATGAAACTTAAAGCGATTGCGTTTTTTTATTAAAAAATCAGGTGTTATTGTTGATAAGTTTTGCTGTTAGCAGGGGAATTTTGGGGGGCAGTTTTGAGGTTTGATCCCCCCAACCCCCCTTGATAAGGGGGGCTTTTTACTGGTTGAGTTTGATCCCCCCAACCCCCCTTGATAAGGGGGGCTTTTTACTGGTTTAAAATAATTGGTTAATTGCATAGGTTTGATCCCCCCAACCCCCCTTGATAAGGGGGGCTTTTTACTGGTTGAGTTTGATCCCCCCAACCCCCCTTGATAAGGGGGGCTTTTTACTGGTTTAAGATGTATAAGTCTGTGATATATTACAGGTTACAAGTCGCTGCGCGAGAAAAGAGACTCTCTCCCACCCCCTCCCGCTACGTGGCGTTGTTAACCTTCTTTTTGTTAGCTTCGGTAGGTGTGCGTGTTGACTACCCTCTAATAAAAAAGTTAGCTCATCATATCTCAACCATTCTCCGTCCCCGCGCCAACCCACCTCGTCAGCGAATTTTTTATACACATCATAATCGTACTTCCCTGGGACACCACCGCAATCCAGCCAGACTTTTTTCTGCACAGAAAAGCCAAATTTGCCGCCGCTATTATCTACCCAGAGCTTGTCAATGGTGCGTAACTCTTCACAGGGAAAGTTGTTAATGCTTTCTTCATCTAGCCAGCCTTCATCTTCCCTTTTAGCAATTAACAACATTAACCGCGCCGTTTCCTCATCGGCTTCGCGCCATTGGCCATTTTTCAGAAAGGTTTCTAGTTGGGTAAAGAGAGAAGTCTGTCGTTTTTGTTCTAAAAATTCCAAACCTCGACGTTTTTTAACAGGTAATTCTCGATAACATCGCTCCGCTAATCCCTGAGCTTTAGGATTATCTTGATTATAAAAATGAACAATAAAATCAGTCGGATCAATTAATAAAGTGGCATACATAATGCAAGCCTCGTACCAGAGATTTTGCTGCCAATTTTCCTTGAGTAAATTTTCTTGCTTTAACCGTTTAACTTCCAAAGCAATTAAATAGGACTGAAAAAGATTATGGGCAAACTCATAGTATTCATCCTTTTTCAAAATTAACTCACTCACATGAATTAACCGCTCTACAAAATCCTTAGCCGAAGTGCTTTCAGGATAACCCAATTCCTGAATAAAATTTTGTATAGAACTCAGTAATTCCGAATATTCAATCGTGGTTGTATTTCCCATTTTCAGGGCTAACTGTTGCAATACCAGTTGACGATGATTTTCCTCATTGTTATCTAAAATCATATCAATGCCCCTAGCTTGAGGGCGAGTAATCAATTGCAGATCAAAAATTCGGCGAAATAAATCCACTCGTTGCTGAGGTAATTTTTGTCCCGAGCCAAAGTTTGCCCGATGTAACTGTACTATCATATTCAGATTTAAGGGATTTCTCGCCAAGGATAATAGAGTAGAACTTTCCCCAGAATCATCGAGAGCAAATAACTGATTAATTAAATCCTTTGCTTTATTGTCGGCAGCTTCTTGTTTAGCTTTTAAACTTCTGCTAACTCTGGTTTCCTGCTCTTGCCAGAAATACCATTTATAGACAAAATCATGAATATTTTTATCGGTAAATTCATTAATAAACACCTTTTGCCGAGGTTTATGCTCAGAGCTAAACGTTTGATAGCCTTTCGGACGAGAAGTTAAAATAAAATAGTTTTGGCGAAAATCGTGCCACTGTTTGCCAATCCATTGACTGATTTTTTCGGCATATTCGGGTTTAATTTCATCAAAACCATCAAACATCACTAACATTCCCTGACGGGTTAAATGACTTTTAGCCCAGTTCTCAGGTAAATCTAATTCTTGAGAAATATCTTGTTTAAGATGTCGCTCAATTAAGGTTGGTAAATCCAATCCTTCTGTGGTGGTAATCACTTCCTGCCATCTCCGTAAACGTAAAAAGACAGGAATTAAAAAAGGTGCATTTTGTTTCGGTTGTTTTAGAGCGTAGTTATAGGCTAAATGACGCAATAAAGTCGTTTTTCCTCGTCCACCAGGAGCCAGAATTAACAACCGTAAATTTGTCCTCTTTTTAGCCCATCGTAATAAATCCCAAATATCATCCCCCGTACCTTTAGACTCTTCTTCTGAGCGCAGTTCTAATTGACTCAGATCCAAATTAATAAAAATTTCTTCCAGTTCTGGGGTAGAAAAACCAAAGATTGCATCTTCAATCCCTTCAATATCATCATAACGACAATCTGAATCCCGTAATTTAATTAAATATTTCCCGTCAGGATTAGCTAATTGCCAACGTATTTTTTCCAGTCCTTTGTCTAGCCAAACAAAAAAGCTTAAAGCTGTACCTTTACCATGATTTTTACCTTTGGTTCTTGCTATTTCTAAAAACCCTTGACTCCAGGCTGATCCGTAGGTAAAAAAGCCCGTGATGATAAAAGTGACTCCCCCGACAATAATCGCCTTAACCGTGTCATGTTGACTAAGCCAAGTTAAGCCGCCTGTAATGCTACCCCCGATAATTGGAAGGGAAGGAGCGGAGGTTCGGAGTTGATGGGCAACAAAAGCAGTGATTTTTCCCGTCCAAACTTGAGCCTGTTTACTTTCCTGTTCAAAATCTGATTCTTTTTTCTCTTCAGATTCTGATGCTTCCGGCTTTGTGGTTTTATCGTCCATAAACCCCCTTTGATCAACCTCCTCTAATTATATTAGACCCCTTTGGAGTGGTGTTATTGGCTTATACCATTTTTCAAAAAGTGTGTCATACATGGTATTAAGTCAGTGGTTTCAATTAAATTGAAGATAGATTTTGGGTTCGATCCCCCTTGCCCCCCCTTGTGCCGATCCCCCCTTAATCCCGCCTTAATAAGGGGTGTCTGACAATTTTTACACCCACCTACTTAGCGTCAAAATCTCTGTTTATTTTAATAATAATAAACGCTGGGGAGATAAAGTAACAGTCCAAGGCAAAGCTTGCTCCTTAATTTCTAACCATTTATCTTTATATAACTCTGCTTGGATCTGAAAATCTCTGTCATGGTTGGAGGGTTGATTAAGTTTCAGATAGAGAGTCACCCGATGGGGTCCTTCAATGGCATTAGCTAACCAACAGGGAAAAGTATTAATATCGCCTAAATCTCGACCAAAAATAATTTGATGGGCGCGAATTCCCGTATAGGCTAAATAGTCGGGAATTCCCGGGACGGTGTGTAATTTAACATCCCAATCAATGGCCTCCAATTGTTGATTATTAATAATTACAGCACGAGAAAAATTCTTACAGCCAGTAATCTTGGCCAAACTAACGCTATCTGGTCGCTCAAAAATTTTCTGTTTAGAATTATTAGCAATTGTCCGCCCTTTTTCCATAACTAATAAATTCTCACATATTCGATAGGCTTCATCCATATTATGGCTAACAAAAATTGTCACGCCATCGTAATTACTTAAAGTTTTGATCATCTGACGTTCTAATTGAGCGCGTAGATGGGTATCAAGGGCAGAAAAAGGCTCATCTAATAATAAAGCTTCCGGACGACTAGCTAAAGCGCGAGCGATGGCGACCCGTTGTTGTTGTCCCCCCGATAATTGATGGGGATAACGGTTTTCCATGCCGGGTAACTGCACTAATTCCAATTGGTTGACAATCTGCTGTTTAATAACTTTTTTAGATAAGTTTTTCGGGAGACTAAAAGCGATATTTTCTGCCACGGTGAGATGGGGAAAAAGGGCATAATTCTGCACCACAAAACCGATACGACGCTGACGACTGGGGAGATTAATTCCCTTTTCGGAGTCGAAGAGAATGCGACCATTTAAGACAATACGACCCCTTGAGGGCGTTTCCACCCCAGCCAGCGATCGCAAAATGAGGCTTTTTCCCGAACCCGAAGCCCCTAATAGTCCTAATGGCTGATTTTGGCAGTTAAAAGCGACCGAGAGGTTAAAACCGGGTAAATATTTCTCTATATCGACAAATAAGCCTATTTTATCCCTATAATGCTGATTTTCAGCTGCTAAAAGGGCAAAATCGCGACCCTCCCAGGGTGGCAGCCAGTCCTCCATCTCGTTAGGTTTGCTTTCTCCCGGTCGTCCTAATTGCTGTTTGCGTTGACTTTGCCAGAGATTAACGGCGATAATACCCGATAGGGAGATTAACATGATAATAAACACCCATATCCAAGCCTCAGTCATCGCTCCTGCTTCCACAGCGAAGAAAATCGCCATCGGGATAGTTTGAGTTTGCCCCGGAATATTACCGGCTAACATCAAAGTCGCCCCAAATTCCCCCAAAGCGCGGGCAAAAGCTAGGGTTAATCCCGCTAATACCCCGGGGAAGGAGAGGGGTAAAAGTAGGCGCCAGAATATTTTCCCTTCCGATGCCCCCAGGGTGCGGGCAACCTGTAAAAGATTGGCATCTACCTGTTCAAAAGCGCCGAGGGTGGTTTTGTACATCAGGGGAAAAGCTACCACCGTCGCGGTGATGATGGCGGCATACCAAGTAAAAACGATGCGAAAGTTAAATAAGTCTAATAACTGTCCTAATGGTCCGTTTTTGCCGAATAGAAGCAGTAAAATGAAGCCTACCACCGTCGGGGGCAAGATTAAGGGCGCGACGAAAACTGCCTCGATTAGGGATTTCCACCGTCCACGATAGCCTAACATCCAATAAGCGGCGGCAATACCGAGAAAAAAGATGATTATCAGGGCAATGGTGGCGGTTTTCAGGGATATCCATAGGGGGGAAAAGTCGGGCATTGTTTATCTGGCTATTCCGAAGCCGAATTTTTCAAAAATGTTTTTAGCGGCTGCCCTGGTGAGATATTGGGCGAAAGTCTTGGCAGCTTGCGGGTTTTTGCTGGCTTTGATTACAGCCATCGGGTAAATAATCGGAGAATGGAGATTATTGGCAGCCGTAGCCACTACTTTTACTTGGTCGGAAATTTTGGCATCGGTGAGGTAAACAATGCCAGCATCGGCGTTACCAGTCTCTACGGCGGCGAGAACATTACGGACGGAGTTGGCAAAGACCAGTTTTAGTCTTATTTGCTCTAAAATGCCGATATTTTTCAGAACTTCTTCGCTGTACTGACCGACGGGAACGCTGCGCGGTTCACCCACGGCAATTCTTTTGACATTACTGTTAGTCAGGAAACGAAAATCGCTAATTTTTAGGGTGGAATTCTTGGGAACGATTAAAACTAGGCGATTAGTGAGCAGGTTTCTTCTGGTACTTGTATCGATTAAACCAGCTTTTGCTAAAGCGTCCATTTGCTTAGTCGCCGCCGAGAGGAAAACATCGGCCGGCGCACCTTGTGTAATTTGCTGTTGCAAAGCTCCCGACGCACCAAAGTTATAGTTAACTTTAATGTTGCCATGGGCTTTTTCAAACCCCGGCTTGATTTCTTCTAGGGCATCTTTGAGACTAGCGGCGGCGGAAACTAGAATTGTCTGGGTTTGTGCAGTGGCGATAGTAGAGGAAAAAAGGTTTATGCCCGCAGATAATAAGCAACTAAGGGCAATTGAGCCGATAAAAGCCAGAAAATATCGTCTTTTCATCAAGATTGATAGCAAGCGATCGATATTTATACATCTATCACAACCAATCCACCGCCCGAAATCTGTATCTAGGGTTTGCGGCAAAAAGTTTTTCTTGGGGAAGTGGGGAAGTGGGGAATGGGGGGGTGGGGTGTGGGAAGAATAAATAAAAATAATCTCCTGACGACCGACTCCTGACGACCGACTCCTAGAACTTAGGGAATCCTGTGAATTTTGAGGAAATTAGTGCCTTTAGTTTTCTGCATGGGAATTCCCGCCATAATCAGGATTTTATCGCCCGATTGCGCTAGATTTTTCTGAAGTAGAATTGATTCCGTTTGCTTTAACACATCCTCAAAGACGGACACCTGATGATCAAGAAGAATCGGGATCACACCCCAGACTAGATTGAGACGGTGATAGACTCGTTTATTGGGAGTCATGGCAATGACGGGAACCGAGGGACGTTCCTTAGAAGCCAGTAGCGAAGTGTAGCCAGAGGTGGTAAAAGTGACAATATAACGGAGATCAAGGGTTTGATCGATCGCCACTAAAGCCTCACTGAGAGCGTGAGTTTCATCGGACTGATTGGGGGGAACATTATCAAACTTCACATCCGCTTCCACATCATGGGCGATTTTGGCCAACATAGCCACAGCTTTGACGGGAAAATCTCCCACTGCTGATTCCCCCGATAACATCACCGCATCGGTTCCATCGATAATGGCATTAGCCACATCACTGGCCTCGGCCCGAGTCGGTCGGGGATTGTGAATCATGCTTTCTAACATCTGGGTGGCAGTGATGACGGGAATGGTTTTCATGTTGCAGAGTTTGATAATGCGTTTTTGCAACATGGGGACTTTTTCGGGACTTAACTCTACCCCCAAATCGCCCCGGGCCACCATAATTCCGTCACATTCCTCGATAATTGACTCTAAATTTTCGATCGCTTGCGGTTTTTCAATTTTAGCCATCACTGGCATATCTGCATGATTTCTCTCGGCTAAAAATGCCTTAATCGCCTTGATATCTTCTCCTTTACGAACAAAACTGAGGGAAACCCAATCAACCCCCTGAGAAAGACCAAATTCTAGGTCTTGTTTGTCTTTTTCGGTCATGGAAGGTAAGCGCAAATTGAGACGGGGTAGATTGACTCCCTTGCGACTCTTGAGAATTCCTCCCTCCAACACTTGACATTTTAGGTCTTTTCCGTTAATTTCAACGATTTTTAGCTCTAATAAGCCATCATCAAGGAGAATTTGCTCACCTAACTTGGCTTCCTCGGCCAGATAGGGATAATCGATCGAAACGGTGTTCGCTTCTCCCCGATACTCATCCATGGGTACAAGGGTGAGATAATCGCCGTCGTTGATGGTAATGGAACCATTGGGGAGATTACCGACGCGAATTTTCGGACCTTGTAAATCTTGCAGGAGAGTGATAGGATTGTCTAATTCTTGAGAAATTTGCCGTAAAAGGCTAACAACTCTCGCATGATCTTCGTAGCTACCGTGGGAAAAGTTTAGCCGCGCTACATTCATCCCCGCACCGATCATCTGCTTGAGGACTTCTGGCGAATTACTGGCAGGGCCGATCGTGGCTACGATCTTAGTTCTATGGTTAATAATTGACATGGAACCCTTACTGATCGATCTTGGGACGATTACATGATATTCACTTTAGGTTAACTAAAAGTGAAGCGGAAAACAAATTAAGCTTTTCCACAGAGTTGCAATCGCTCCAGGTGGGTGCATCTCATTTTTGTAAATCTACTAAGTTGGGATTTTTAAGGGGAAACTCTCGGCTAAAGTCGGGCGTTACTTGCGATTTTTTCCCTCAATCCAAGCTTTTGGGGGGTAGAACCCTCAAACCCCGGAGCGCATTAGTTTTTCGGTGGGATGCTTACAGGCAGCTGCTGATATATCTGTAATAATTTAAAAGTCACTGATAATTGCTGATTGTCGGTATTTCTGCAAATGTGAGATGCACCCCTCCCGGTCCTCTCCTTCGCCGTCAGTGATCAGATTTGGGTTTTCAGTCAATAGTATTAATACTAAATCCGTTGAGTATAAGCTACATATCAGGATAGGCAAAAGGCAAAAGGCAAAAGGAGGAATAGATAATCAGTCTTTAATAACTGGATTTAGTATAAGTGGCAAGTTGGGAGCTTTCTTTTCACTGATTACTGCTTACTGGACGGCTACGCCGTGCCTTTGGCAACACAGCAAAAAAGCTCCAGCGCTCCCCTGGAGTCTTAACGAGTAATTTTTTAGATAGTCAACAGCTTATATCGCCCGCATTTCCTTATCTTCCTCCACATCGAGAACCCCCGGCACTGCCTTTAAAGACGGGATCAGCGATCGAGGGGCTGAACCGGTAATAATGCCGGAAACCGATAAGATATTATCTACTGTCATACCCAGGGATTGTAAATTATTGGCCACTGTCTGAATATCGCCTAAATGCTGTTCATCGATCGTCACGATAATCTGTTCCATGGCTATTAATGAAAGTAAAAAGATGAGCAGCAGTCAGGAGATGGGAGAGGGGAAGTGGGGAGAATAAATAAAAATAATCTCCTAACTCCTGACTCCTAACTCCTGAATACTGACTGCTAAGGAGATTGGGCTAGTCCACTGCCCACATCAACGGTGGGAATGGACAGTCGCAAGGCTTTCGAGGTGAGTAACTGCCAGAGTTGCGCCCCGCGCACTCCCGAAGCTTGAGCGTGGAGAGCAGCAATCCCGGCCACATGAGGGGTAGCCATGCTAGTGCCGTTAAAAACGTCATAACGTCGGGGCATCGGTACAGAAGAATAGATCGCCACCCCGGGGCCGGCGATATCTACGTTAGCACCTTGGGCAGTACCAGAACCACAGGAAAAAGAAGCTAATCGCAGATTACTATTGATCGCCGCCACGGCCATAATTGAGGGACTATTAGCCGGTTGACCCACAGTACCTGGCCGGTGATTGCCGGCCGCCGCGATAATCAAACAACCATTTTGCAGAGCGCGACGACCGATAGTTTCGTAGGCAGTGGAAGGAGTTGGAACTGTATTGCCCAAAGACATAGAAATCACCGCACAGCGACTGGCGATCGCCCATTCCATGCCGGCGAGAATCCAACTTTGGGAGCCACTGCCAGCATTACTGAGAACTTTGCCCGCATAAATGGTGGCTTCGTAGGCGACCCCGTAGCGGCGACCGTTGACATTTTTAAATCCGCAAGCGGTGCCGATACAGTGAGTGCCGTGACCGTGACCATCCTGCACCGCTTCTCCCGGTACAAAAGACTGACTTTGGATCGATCGTCCAAAAAAGTCGGGATGCTTTAAATCCATACCCGTATCTAGTACAGCCACATTAATGCCGCGACCAGTGCGACCAAGGGAATTGATTACTTTCGTGGCTTTTAATCCCCAAGTGGATTGGGCATCATCGAGAAAGGCTAGGGCTGCGAGATCCTTATCTCCCGGCTCTTTTTTAGCCTTGGACTGTTCATAAAGATGATTGACGGCATCGCGATAACCCTTGAGGTATTCCGAGGATAAACCCTCCTCGATTGCATAGTAAATTCGTTCGGGTTCGATCGCTAAAATTGCCGAACTTTCCCCCGCTATGTTCATGACACCGCTCAAGGCTAAGTCATCCAGGGAAACCACTGCCACCCCCAAAGTCGGAAAGGTTCCCCCTCCCGCCGCATCTAGTTCTGAACTGTCCATGGCCGAATCGGCAAAGTCCCGGGCATCGGGCAAGGCAGATATCCCCGCCACATCTCGCAGGGCGGCGATTCCTTCCGGGGTTGCTCCATCTTGGAAAGTAACAATATATCGCCCCGTGGTTTCTTCATTTGAGGCGGTACTGGGGATAGGAAAACTCGCTTGTCCAGACATAAAAAATACCTCCAAAAAATGGATATTTTGCTAATACAATCACAGAAAAATGGCTTAACCACTAGCCTTTTTATCGAAGATTTTTCAATCATCAACCACTGGTCTAACCATCCTTTAATTGTTCAGGATGGTTCGGCAAAAGATGAGTTAGTTAATTACCCACCCTCAAAATGTTCACGGTTTGGGAAACCATTTTCCTAAGTTCACTTCGGTCTCTAAGTGCCGTTGTTTCTGGACTCCAGCCCTGGCGGTGTTAAATTTTTTCTAGTAATTCAGGCTCTGGGAAACAACGGAACTAGGTTAGGGAATCTCAATCAATTTTTTTATGTATTTGGGCTTAAACCGATCATATAAGTTTAAAACCCTCACCTTATATTTAATCGCTATTAAGCTGTGTTTTTTTCCTGGGATCAGCCTAACATTACCTCAAGGATTTTGGTTAAAAAATTTACAAATCTTTGACAATGCTTGGCAGCACGGGGAAACAAAATAATACTTATGTTCTAACGGCAACCCTGAATGATTCAGTCGGAAAACTGGCTTTCACGGTAGGATAAACTAATAACCATCTCCGCTCTTCGGCGTAGCTCAGAGACCACTCGTTTAGATTTCCTTATGACCAACACATTAGACGATAAAGCCATAGTCAAGGACTATTTTAACGCCACAGGATTCGATCGCTGGCGCCGGATTTATGGGGATGGCGAAGTTAACAAAGTACAAAAAGATATTCGCATCGGTCATCAACAGACGATCGATACCGTTATCGGTTGGTTAGAAAGTGATGACAATTTGCCCAATCTCTCAATCTGTGATGCCGGTTGTGGAGTCGGTAGTCTCAGTATTCCCCTCGCTAAAGCGGGCGCAACTATTTTCGCCAGTGATATTTCTGAGAAAATGGTGACAGAAGCCAAGGAAAGAGCAGCCAAAGAGTTAGCAGATACCAGTAAACTCACCTTTGCCGTTCAAGATTTAGAAGCATTAACCGGCCAATATCACACAGTCATCTGTCTTGATGTTCTCATTCACTATCCCACAGAAGAAGCATTAGGAATGATTAAACACCTGGGATCCCTAGCTCAATCCCGTTTAATCCTCAGTTTTGCCCCTAAAACCTGTTTATTAACCATTCTCAAGAAAATTGGTCAATTTTTCCCCGGTCCGAGTAAAACCACTCGTGCTTATCAACACAAGGAAAAAACTATTGTCGCCGCTCTCAACGAAAATGGCTTTAAAATTGAACGGACGAGTATGACTAGCACTCGTTTCTATTTTTCCCGTATCCTCGAAGCTGTCCGCAGTGAATAAAGAATGGCAGTCACCACCAGCAAATTAATCGAGTGGAAACAGCAAAAACGCGCGATTGTCACCCTCACAGCTTGGGATTATCCGATCGCGCGACTGCTCGATCGAGCAGGAATTGATATTATCTTGGTAGGTGATTCCTTAGCTATGACCGCTTTGGGCTATCCTACCACTTTACCGATCACCCTCGAGGCGATGATTCACCATGCGGCGGCCGTGTCTCGTGGGGTAAAACAAGCTTTAGTTGTCTGTGATTTGCCTTTTCTCAGCTATCAGGAAAGTGTCAGTCAGGCAATTCACTCCGCCGGAAGGATGTTAAAGGAAGCGGGAGTACAAGGGGTAAAATTAGAGGGAGGTTATGCCGCTATGATCGAGACGATTAGCCGTTTAACCGAGATAGGCATCCCTGTTATGGGTCATATCGGATTAACTCCCCAGTCAGTCCATCGCTTAGGATACCGTCAGCAGGGAAAAACCCCATCGGATGCACAAAGACTAATCGAGGAAGCTTTAGCCTTGGAGAAAGCGGGAGTATTTGCCCTGGTTTTGGAACATATTCCCGCCAATTTAGCCGCTACTATTACCGATAAATTGACTATCCCGACGATTGGTATCGGTGCGGGGGAAGATTGTGATGGTCAGGTGTTGGTAACGGCGGATATTCTAGGATTAACCGAAAAAGCTCCCCCTTTTGCCAAAGTTTATGCTAATTTAAGCGAGACAATTACAAAAGCAGTTATAGAATTTGCCAAGGATGTGAGGAGAAATGAATAACGGCGAAAAAGCTACCTTTGGGGCCGGCTGTTTTTGGAAAACCGAGGACGCATTTCGGCGTTTACCAGGAGTTTTAGCCACTTCCGTGGGTTATATGGGGGGACATTTTCCCAATCCTAGTTATCTCGATGTCTTATCGCGAATTACCGGTCATGCGGAAGTGGCACAAATTGAATATAATCCCCAAGAAATAAGCTACGAGGCGTTATTAGCCGTTTTTTGGTCAATCCATGATCCGACTCAGTTAAATCGCCAAGGACCGGACCGGGGAGAACAATATCGATCGATTATTTTTTATCACACCCCGGAACAAAAGTTAATCGCCACTGCTTCCAAGCGTCAACTACAACTATCGGGAAAGTTTCAGCAGGATATCGTTACTTTGATCGAACCCGCAGGAGATTATTATCTGGCCGATCAGTCCCATCAACAGTATTTCGAGAAAAAACAGGCTCGATCGGTCGCGGATTTGCAGAAGAAAATATAAAGACAGGTTCGGGGTATAATGTAAAGTTGCTTTCGCAGGAGATCAGGAAAAATGCCCGAGGCGGTCGGAGTCATTCAAACGTTGGGTTTTCCCCCCGTTTTAGCGGCGGCGGATGCCATGGTTAAAGGGGGACGAGTCACCCTAGTTTATTTCGATCTAGCGGAAAGGGGCGAATTTTTGGTGGCGATTCGCGGTCCGATTTCCGAGGTTAAACCGGCAGTAGAGGCAGGATTAGCGGCAGCGATGACCGCTTTTGGTGGCAATGTGGTCAGTCATTACATCGTACCGAATCCTCCAGAAAATGTACTGGCGGTTTTACCAGTGCAGCATACGCCTAAGTCAGACCGTTTTCGCAGTTAATTTCCCTAGCGATTTGCCCCAAACTAGACTATAGTTAAAGACTGGAAAATAGATTGGATTCTATCAATTGAACTTATCTGATTTTTGTTATTAGGAGTTAATTTATGACAGCCCAACCCGCGGTGGGATCGATCGAGACCAAAGGTTTCCCCGGTATTCTAGCGGCCGCCGATGCGATGGTAAAAGCAGGACGGATCACGATTGTTGGTTATTTAAGGGCAGGAAGCGCCCGTTTTACCCTCAATATTCGTGGGGATGTACAGGAGGTAAAAACCGCTATGGCTGCCGGCATTGAAGCCGTCAATAAAACCGAGGGGGCAGCTTTAGAAACCTGGGTAATTATTCCCCGTCCTCACGATAACGTGGTGGCTATTTTACCGATCGATTATAGCGAGGCAGTGGAACCTTTTCGCGCCGCCGCCGACGGTGCGATGGCACCAATCCGTCGTTAATCTTCAAGGTCAATTTTTTGTTACTGGTTGGAACTTGTCTAGTTCCAACTTAGTTTTTAATGATGATTTAAGTTTTAGTTAAAAAACCGAATTTGATAATTGCTGCAACAGTTGCACCGATAACAGTGACTATCAAAGCCCATATTTGAGCCGTTGCCCTTTCTTTCAAGTCTTTGAGTTGGGAAACTTCGGCCTCTATTTGTTGACGTTTGATGATTTTTTCATAAAGAACATATTGGCCCAGCGCGTTTTTTAAGTCTTCGACTTCCGATGTTCCGATAAAGCTTTTAATTTCATAGGATTCATTGGCAACAGCTAACCATCCTTTGATCGCATCTTTTAAGTTATGAGTGACTTCTTCTAGGCTATCACCTTCCGTGATGCAACCTGGAAGGGCTGGAACTTCTGCCCAATAACCGCCTTCTTCGGCAGGATGAATAATCGCTTTAATTTTCATAGCTGACTTGGGTTATCAAGAGTTTCTAATCTTCTTCTAATATAGCCTGAATTTTTGCTAATCGTTAGTTAATAGAAGTTATCCAAGAAACGGGAAACGCTATCACGTCAAGGGTTTCGTTATTGTCAAACATTTCTAGGAGATAACCTGCTTCTGGTTGTTGTTCATTAGGAGGTAAATATTCAATAATTGTTCCCTGATCACCTTTTTAAAAAATAGTGTCGGGGACATCTCTACATAATTTGACTTGTTGAAAAAGTTGGACGGTTTGCATTATTCATACTCCTTAATTTTATCGTAGTAAAGAGTAACAAAATTAGCTTTTTGATTATTTTTATCGATCTGCCAAATACTAATTCACTTTTTCATGCGGTTCTATATAAACTCTATGTGATTATACATTTCTTCGGGTTCAAGAATTTCCCAGATTAAGAGTAGTCCTCGAATTATTTGACCAATAGATTTACTTTGTTGGGGACAGTAAGCAATTCCTGCATGAGTTATAGATGATTGATTGATTCTTAAAAAATCAGTATCTTGAGTGAAAATTACGCGACCATTGGATAAAGCAAATTGGAATTGTACTTCATCAGATACCCCCAATAAATTTTCTTCTGGAGTGGTAGTAACATCAAGGCCTCGCTGGCGCAATCCAAGAGCAATGCTATAGCTTACATTTTCATCAAGGTGAAATTTAATTTTATTGCCCATTCATTTTTTTAGTTTTTCTTGGACTAGAGAAGGTGTTTTAGCTTGCATTTCCTTGGCAAAGGTATCATCATCTGTGATTTGTTGTCTAATTTCTTCAAGGTGATCGTGATAGTAAGAAAGGGCCGCGTAAACATCAGCTAAAGTAATGCTGGGATAATGATAAACAATTTCATCGGGTGACATTCCCAGGCGTTCGTGCCAAATAACGACATCTTGGACTTTGATGCGATGACCTGCGATGCGCGGTTTACCGCCACAAGTTTCTGGGGTAATTTCAATGTGATTGATTAAAGTTGTTGTCATTGATAATAACGAATTTGTCCGATTATAGGGTCACAAGGAATCTGCGCCCAAATGTCATATATATTATATCACGTCAAGGTTTATAGAATAATTTTATTATGACAACTCTTATAAACTTGAAGCTAATTGAGGCGCGACAATAGTTTCGAGGGAAAAAGCATTCAGATCCGTTAAGCTTTTGGCGTGTTCCAAGGTGATTGCACAAATATTCCCCTGCTGATCAAGATCGACCAAGGTATTTTCATTGATTTCTTGAGTCTCGACAATGGGATTGTTATTGAACTCTAGGTATAGAGTGTCCGTATCTTGAAAGTAGGTGATTTTCATGGCTGACTTGGGTTATCAAGAGTTTCTAATCTTCTTCTAATAGTGATTCATTTGGTGGGTGATTGCGGTTTTGAGAATTGTCCATCATATTTGAAAGTTAAGCGACAGCAAAGCCTGTATAGGGTCTAATTTCAGGGGATTTAAAGGCTAAAATAATCTGGTTTTGAGGGATTCCCGCAGCTACTAATTCATCGGCAATACCATCCTCAGTTCCGTCGTGTTGAATCCAAATTTTTTGATCAATAATATCAATATGTAATAGGGTTCCGTAGATTCGATAACCATTTTGCCAACCTGTTTCAACCAATAAATAGCGATCGCGGGTTTGATCTAGGACTAATTCGATTTGGATTTGGTGATCGGTGTCGAGGAAGTCGGCATAATCTTGGAATGTTTTTTCAATAATTTGCCGATATTGGGCAATTAAGGAAGCCATCGTACAATTACCTCCTGGTTGGGATCAAAACTAAATAACTGAATAATACCATCTTCAATTAAGGTTTGACCTGCTTCTTCTTCAAATACTGTTTTGCAGGTGTTTTCGCTAACAGCCAAAAATAGTTTATATTCGGGATAATAACGCCTTAAAAGATGGGTATAAACGACAAATTGACCAACTGCCTCTTCAAGGTCTTTCATATCAGAGGGACGAGTAAAGCTCTTAATTTCAACGGCTATTTTTTCTGTTCCCTTTTCTGCGGCTAATAGTCTTTCTGCTCCCAAATCAACAAACAGGTTTTTACCTCTTGCTAAACGAATCCGTAGGGGGTCATGGGTAATTGTCCAGCCGTCTTTGATTAGGGCGTGTTTTACACAGTCATGGAAAATATCTTTGGCAGGCATTGTTTTTTATAGATAAAAACTGAAATTTTCTCAGGTTTACTTTAAGTTATTGTCTGAATCTCCTAAGTTTCCCTGAATTTGCCCTAACAGTTCCTCACAATCTTTAACCAAGGGAATCCCCAGTTCTTGGCATAATTCAAGCGCTTGTTGGCAGTAGTTGAGGGCAAGTTCAGGGCGATTGGTTTTGTGAGCGATTTCGGCGAGAAACACCAATTTGGATTTGAAGTAGCGCAATGTTTCTAAATTATTAGCGATAGACATCTCTTCGATGTTTACATTGCAAGATGAGTATTGCCTGTTTTGGGTCATCAATTTCATAGCGAACTCGATAGTCACCAACACGCAAACGGTATTCATAATCAGAATTTTTTAATTTAACTACACCAGAGGGACGCGGTTCTATTGATAAATCTTTGATTTTTTCAAGAATACGACTTTTGATGGGATTAGGTAAGTTATCAATCTGTTTTTGTACAGATTTAGAGATTTTAATACTATAATCCATTGTGATTTAATCCTTGCTCAAGTATTGTTCAAGGGTCACATAGTCGCCTGATTGATATTCATCCCGAACTTGTTGAAGTTCTGCTAAGGTTTCCTCGTCGTCTTGATAGGAAGTTTCTTCTGCTTGAAAAATTTGTTGTTCTAGTATTTCTAATAATTGTTGTTTTTGCGTTAAGTCAAGGGATTTAATCGCTTCAGTTAGAGATTCAAACGTAATTTTAAGATTGATGGTGGTACTCATGAAATTTCTCCTATTTGGATAAAAAGTTAAATTTTTAGAATTGCTTTAATTTTCATGGTTGGTATAGGTGATCAAGGATTTCTAATCTCCTTCTAATGTAACCTGAATTTGCCCTAACAATTCCTCACAATCTTTAACCAAGGGAATCCCCAGTTCTTGGCATAATTCAAGCGCTTCTTGGCAATGACTGAGGGCAAGTTCAGGGCGATTAGTTTGGTGGGCAATTTTCGCAAGGACTCTTAAACTATAGGCGATTAAATATTTATGATCAATAGCTTGAGAAATTACTAAGGATGCTTGAATTTTTCTTTCTGCTTCGCTGTAGTTTTCTAGTTTGAGCAATATACTCCCTATAGTATGTAGAGAAGATGCTACCCCTTGCTCATCGCCGATTTTTTCACTGATGTCGAGAGATTGCTGGTGATAGGCGATCGCTTTTTCATACTGTCCCAAGCAATTATAACAATTGCTTAGATTACCGAGAGAAATTGCCACCCCTTGCCGAAATCTGATTTTTTCACTGATGTCGTGATATTGCTGGTAGAGGTCGATCGCTTTTTCATACTGTACTAGGTCATAATAACAATTGCCTAAATTCCCGAGAGAAATTGCCACCCCTTTCCAATCGCTCATTGCTTCACTGATGTCGTGAAATTTCTGGTGATAGGAAATTGCTTTTTCATACTGCCCCAAGGACTTATAACAAATGCCTAAACCACATAGAGAAGTTGCCACCCCTTGCCAATCTTCTATTTTCTTACTGATGTCGAGACATTGCCGGTGATAGGCGATCGCTTTTTCGTACTGTCCCAAGGAACAATAACAACTTCCCAAATAACTTAACGAGTTACGATAACAAACTTGTTCCCGTTGACTCCCTGCAATAATTTGCTCATAAAGTTCTGCTTGCTTACGATAAAATCCTTGTAAATCTAAAAACCTATTAACCAATTTATCTTTCTCTTCTCCGCCTCTTTCCTCATTCAAAATATTGTATGCTAACTGCCATTCTCCCAATTCCCCTGCATGGTAAAACGCCTCTAAATATTCCTTCAAATCTTCCAAGGATTCCCAGGGAGGGACAGGTAAATGAGCTAAATAATAATCTAAGGCTAATTGATGGGCGGATCGCAATATTTCAGGATTTGCTTGATCTTGCACCACCATTGATATTAAAGGCAAAAACTGAAACTGTCGCTGTTTTACATTGTATTCGGGGGGAAATTCTTGTAATAAGGATAAACGAGCAAAATGTCGTAAATCTTGGTCAGTTATTTCTGGGGTTAATGCCTGCGCTAACCCTAAATCAAAACTCTTGCGCAATACAGATAACCGCGTTAAACTCTCCCTAAATTCTTTCGATAATCGCGCTAAACTGGCGGTAATCACTTCTCTGACACAGGTTTCCGTGTCGCGGTGATACCCTTCCACATCAAACAGATTTAAGCCCAAATTTTGCGACTCGGTGACAGAAACCCCTTCTCCAAATTCATCACTCATCCAACTACAAACCAGTTGCATTAAGAGAGGATGTCGTCCCATCTTGTGGACAAATTCGGCTAATTCTTGATTAGTTCCTGTCAAACCGTAATTGACCCTCACCAACTCGATTGCGTCCGCTGCTGCTAATCCCCCCAGGCGCAACCAATGACAACGCCGCGTTAAATTGGCTACAAAACTCGGCTGTTCCCGACTGGTAATCAGGATTTTACTCTGGTTTCCCGACCCCAACCAACGGCTCAAAAATTGCCTATAAACTGAATCTCCCGCCGTCTGAACTACTGTTTCTAAGTTGTCGAGAATCAACAGACAAGGTGAGGTAATCAGTCCCCGTATCATCTGCTGAATTAACGTCTCATCGTTCCATTTTTCATCGTAGGGTTGCTCCAAATTTTCTAATAACCAGCGGCCAAATTGCGCTACTGAATAACGCTCCCTAAAACTAACCCATAACACCCGCCAATGAGGGTTTAACTTCTCTTTGAACTTCACCGCTAAAGCCGATTTCCCATAGCCTCCTGCGGCGGTTATCCCGATTAAGCGTACTTTGTCATTGCTGAGGGCGGTTTGTAGTTCCTTGATTTCATCCTGTCGTCCCTGCCATTCATCTACTGGCGGAGGTGTGGTATTTAGGGTTGCTGATTGCGTTGGGGCTAACTTTGTCTGTTCCCTACCAGACGACTCCAGCTAATGCTCTTTGTTATTGTCACTGGGATAGTAATGGTTATGGTTTCCCCCCAAAAATTTAGCTTCAACATTTTTGTTGAATTGATAACCCTGGGATTGATCCTTGTTAATTTGAGTATTGCGAATCTGTTTTTCCGTTGCGGCTAACTTAGCGGCTAATTCCTGGTTACTGCTCATCAACGCCCGCATTTCCGTTAATAATTCTGTAACTTCCGAATCAGCTAATACAGGTTCCAAGTCAATGACGGCTTGCTCAACTTCAGGTGCTTTGCCTGCGGTTAATAACTTTAAGGTTGGCGAGGTAGGAAATTTGCGTTGCAGTGTCGCCAACAAGGAATCGTTAAGATTTTCCCCAGTCTTGCCTAAAAAACCTGTGGCAATAGCAGCACCAGCCAAGGGAGCAATATTCGTGGCCCAAGTTATCAAAGTCACTAAGAGTGGTTCCATCAACAAAAACCTCTTGATTTTTTTCTAATGATACAGTTTTTCCCAAAAAAGAATAACGTTTGCTTAAACCGCCGTATCAATGAATCGGTGATCGCATTTATTTGATTGTTCTCGATTCCAAAGGAATAACTAATTTTAATACGCCCATTGTTAGTTAAGCAAAACCCACAGGCTGAAACTGAACATCGTTGATGATTTTAACCGTTTCTCCTGATTGCTTCATCACAAATAAACCGCGCCGATAAGTATAACTATCTATGCCGTGGTCGATTTCAATCCCCGCTTTTTCTTTCAAACAGTTTGTAAATGGCACTGTTTGAAGCCTGTCACGTTCCGCTCTATTTAAAAGCAGAACAGATCCTGATCATGGATAATTATAGTTGTCTCCATTCTCGCCAATCCTACATTGACCCCAATCGCTCTCTTGAACGGGTAATGTTCGATGTTCCCTAACGGGAAATGGGGGTTAACTACCGGCTTTATTAGTAATGGCGGGAAGCGGATTTGAACCACTGACCTTCGGGTTATGAGCCCGACGAGCTACCAGACTGCTCTATCCCGCGTTGCTTTATCTAGTATAGAACTAAATCTCGGTAAATGCCAAGGAGTTTGTAATATTCCTTTACATTTACCGTCAGACCAGAGGTTAATACTTACGTTCCACGGGGGTGAAATCCTGAATCACCACGGGCATATAGTCGATATCGATGCCCGAGGGGGAATAATAGGCGAGGGTATGCTGAAGGAAATTTTGGTCATCCCGTTGGGGAAAATCTTCGCGGGAATGGGCCCCTCGGCTTTCTTGACGATTGAGGGCAGAGGTGAGGATAATTTCCCCCACCACCATGAGACTTTGTAATTCCCAGGCC
Source organism: Microcystis sp. M061S2 (assembly GCF_020245605.1). Classification (NCBI taxonomy): domain Bacteria; kingdom Bacillati; phylum Cyanobacteriota; class Cyanophyceae; order Chroococcales; family Microcystaceae; genus Microcystis; species Microcystis sp. M061S2. The sequence continues at coordinate 20,518 of NZ_JADBUP010000154.1, forward strand.
TCGATTAGTTCCGTATTCCAGCAATCCCCCCTATCATCCAGGTAAATCTGCTCGTATTTGCGCTTTAATTCGCCGATTTGTTTAATTCCCTCGCGCATGGTCGCTTCCGTGCGAAAAACGCCGCAATGTTGGGTCATACAGTCTTGGAATTGCTGACGTAGTTGACCGATGCGAATCGTGCCTTTTTTGGTCAATAAAGCGGTGATTTCCTCTTTGGCATCCTGAAGGTAAATATCGGGATTAAAGACGGGAAAAGCGCGTTTTTCGACGTATTTAGCGATCGATTTGCCGGTTCTTCTCCCATAGACCACACATTCTAACAGGGAATTACTGCCCAAACGATTGGCCCCGTGAACAGAGACGCAGGAACATTCCCCGGCGGAGAAAAAGCCTTCGCTGAGGGTATCGGCACTTAAGCGAACGCGACCATCGGTATTAACGGGAATGCCGCCCATACAATAGTGAACTGTAGGACGTACAGGCATCGGTTCCTCTACCGCATCGACACCGACGAGACGGTGGGCCTCCTCCCAACAGAAGGGAATGCGACTCATAATTTTTTCCCGGCCTAAATGGCGTAAATCCAGATAGACAAAGGGACCCCCGGCGCTACCGTCCAGATTTACCCCCCGGCCGGCGCGAATTTCTAGGGTAATGGCCCGGGAAGTGATGTCCCGGGGTGCCAATTCCATGCGCGAGGGGGCGTAGTCTTCCATAAAACGACGACCTTCGCTATTGATTAAATAAGCACCTTCACCCCGGACCGCTTCCGAGATTAAAACACCGACGGGATAGAGTCCAGTGGGGTGAAATTGGACAAATTCCATGTCTTCTAGGGGAATACCCGCTTTTGCCGATAAAGCTAAACCGTCTCCCGTACAGGCGAAATCGTTGGAGGTGGTGTTATAAACGCGACCATAGCCCCCGGTCCCGAACATAATTGCTTTTGCCCGAAGGATTTCTAACTGTCCGGTGGCGATTTGGTACATTACTACCCCTTTAGCCGTACCTTCTTCGAGGATAAGGCGCAAAACATACCATTCATCGTAGATTTTTACCTGATTACGGCCTAAATTGCTGACTAATTCGTGCAGCATGGCGTGACCGGTTTTATCGGCGGCGTAACAGGCCCGGTTATGGCTGTGACCGCCAAAGGCTCTTTGGGCAATGCGTCCATCTTCGAGACGGGAGAATAACACGCCTAGATGTTCCAATTCGATGATAACTTCGGGGGCTTCTTGGGTGAGAATATCCACTGCATCCTGGTCAGCCAGAAAATCGGAACCTTTGACGGTATCGTAGGCGTGGGCCTTGGGATTATCTTTGGGGTCAACGTTTTGCAGGGCGGCGGCGATACCTCCCTGGGCGGCGACGGAGTGGGAACGAATCGGGTGGGTTTTGGCAACGACAGCAACATCGATAGTCGGGTTGAGGCGTTTGATTTCTAAGGCGGCGCGGCATCCTGCTAACCCACCGCCCACTATAACGACATCGTGTTCTTTCATGGCTGATTTTTCTAGGGGCTTCTGTTTCTATGGTGGGGTGAGAATTGCTCGCAAGTCAGTTTTGTAACCGAGACTTTATATTTCAGGAGATAGGAGACAGGAGACAGGAGACAGTAGCCGGTCGTCAGGAGACTATTTTTATTTATTCTTCCCAATTCATAATTCATAATTCATAATTCCCAAAAAAACAACCCGCGGCAGTTAACCGCGAGTTATTTTTGGCTAAAATCGGATAATTACTGAACGGTAATCGTTCCGACCATACCGGCGCCGCGATGGGGTTCGCAGTAGTAGGTGTAAGTACCCGGTTCGCTGAAAGTGCTTTCAAAGGACTCACCGGCGGAAAAAGCCAGACCTTTATGGGATAATTTGCTGGCTTGGGCTTCGGGAACCTTGGTGCTATCGAAAACTATGTTATGGGGAGAAAGTTTGTTATTGACCCATTTCACCGTATCTCCTGCTTTAATAGTGAGGGCGGGGGGATCAAATTGTAGTGTACCTGCATCACCGCCCATCTTAACCGTGAAGGTTTCCGCGGAAGCGGCGGCAGTGTTGAAGAAGAAGCTAGAGAGGACTAGCACCAGGGTAGCGACCAATAAACCTAATTTTTTCATGCTTGTTAATCCTTTACACGAGGGAAGATGACAAGTTTGACAGCCTGTCTTTTGACAAAAAAGTAAAAGTTTGCTTTTAACTGTCCCATTGATTCATTCTACACCAAGTTTGACAGCTTGTCTTTTGACAAGAAAACCGGTTTTTTCTGACCATGGTTGGGGAATTTCTTAAGAAATAGAGGAGAACCAATCGTGAAAAGACTATTAATTTCCCTGTGCTTGCTCTTGGCTGTGGTTACATTCGGTATGGCTCGTCCGGCTTTAGCTGATGGGGCTTCGATTTTCAGTGCTAACTGCGCTTCCTGCCACATGGGCGGTAAAAACGTGGTTAATGCCGCTAAAACCCTGAAAAAAGAAGATTTAGTTAAATACGGCAAAGATTCCGTTGAAGCTATCGTTACCCAAGTTACCAAAGGTATGGGGGCGATGCCCGCTTTCGGTGGTCGTCTCAGCGCTGAAGATATCGAAGCTGTAGCTAACTATGTCCTCGCTCAAGCGGAAAAAGGCTGGTAAAAGTTAGTTATCGGTGGCGAGTTATCCGTTGTCAGTCTGGTAAGAATTGTAGCGATCGAAATTCTTGGGTCATTTGCTGGCTTAAAATAGCTAATGGTTCATCTCGGGGCAAGGTTGTGAAATTGCGATCGTTTTTCTATATTTTAGGTGCGACGGTAATCATTCTCCTAGGAGTCGCTACAGCCAGTTTTGCTTGGATTCTCGCCGATAGTCCTCTGTCTTTGCTCAAAGGTGGGGTGCTGCGGGAACCGGCGGCGGCGATTTTTGTGCCGAAACAGGCCCCGGTTATGGTATCCTTGTTGGTCAATCCCGAACGTTTAGAGTCTTTTGGTCAATTAATCGCTACACCGGCTAATCGACGACGTTCCCACCAAGAAATTAAGGATTTAGAAAAAAGTCTGCTCGGTAAAACGGGATTAAATTATCAAAAGGAAATCAAACCTTGGTTAGGGGAAGAAATTACCCTCGCTGTTACTTCCCTAGATTTCGATCGCGATACCGATAATGGTATCCAACCGGGTTATCTTTTGGCAATTCAAAGTAAAGATGGTGAACGCGCTAAGGAATTTCTGCAAGCTTCCTACTCAAAACAGGCGGTTTCGGGCAAATTTGACCTTGTTTTTGAACTCTACAAGGGAGTTAACCTCATTTATCAACGTCCCTTGACCGCAGGAGATAATAATCGTTTTCTCGCTAGTGCCGTCGTCGGTGATACGGTGCTTTTTGCCAATAATATCAAGGTTTTGCGCGAGGCCCTTAATAACGTGCAAGTACCGGATTTAAACCTAAAAAATAGCCCTGATTACCGAGAAGCTCTCAAAAATATCACCGAACCGCGTATAGCTATAGTTTACGGCAATTTACCCCCGTTATCGGCTTGGATCGCTAATCAACCCGTCCCGGAGAGTCCCGAAGCAAAACAACGATTAGCCACGGCTTTTACCCTCAAATCCGGGGGAATAGTCGCTCAAACCGCCTTAATTGGAGTCTTAGGACAGGATGACCAAGCACCAATTTTATCTAGTCCCGTGGGAGCATTATCTTTTATCGGCGAAAATAGCCTTTTAGTCGCCGCTAGTCGCGATTTAAATCGTTTTTGGACTCAGGTGGAGGAGGGGTTAGAAGCAGATAGTCCCCTACAGGAATTAATAACACAGGTCTTAAACCGCTTCCAGTCGCCTTTAGGTTTAAATTTGCCTGAAGACGTTTTTAGCTGGGTTAGAGGCGAATATAGCCTCGCTCTCGTGCCTAGTTCAAAGGGGATGGAACCCGATAGTGTTTTTCTAGGGGAACGGGTGATGGGGGTAGAGGTGGACAGTGCGATCGAGCATTTGGATGAGTTGGCCCGCAGTCGCGGCTATAATGTGGTTAATCTGCCTTTACTCGATCGAACGGTGACAGCTTGGACAAAGTTAACCACGGCGGTCCCGGGAGGAAAAGCTCAACTAGAGACGCTCGTGACGGGAGTGCATACTAGGGTCGATAATTATGAAATTATCGCTAGTTCTGTGGAAGCGATGGGTTTAGCTTTATCTGCACAGAAAAACCCCATCTTAAGTAGTGGTAAGTTTCGACAGGCGATTACTGCTTTACCCGCAGAAAATGATGGTTATTTTTACGTCGATTGGCGACAATTGCAACCGGTAATCGAGGCAAAATTCCCGATCGTGCGGGTGTTAGAATTGTCGATTAAGCCTTTATTTAATAATCTACGTTCTCTTACTATTAGCAGCCAAGGTAGTGAAAATTCTGTGCGTCGGGGAACGATTTTCTTTAACTTGGGAGTGAAGTCTTAATCAGTTATCAGTTATCAGATAGAAGCTTGTAGGTTTGGTTGAGCGATTTAATAATTAGGAGAAAACTGCTTGATTCAATGGTTTGAGGTAAACCCAACATTCTTGACGACATTGGTGTGGTTGGGTTTCCCTCAAGCGTCGCTAATAACCGTTCCGGATCCGTTATCAAGTAGCCAGTGGTATTGATTCTGTGGAAGGACTCTCCTGGGGTAGTATAAATGTAGAGGGAGAAACATTACCTCTCCAGACGCGAATCGCTGAGGGTCATCAATTCCCAGATTAGATTCCAAGGTAGCAAGCCCTAGCTTGAAAAATTCGCTAAAATATATATAATTAACTTGATCAGATTATTTATAAAGTCTGTTTAACAGCTAAAGCTAATAAAGTTTATTTTGAAGCCGATGACCAAAGAGCTACTCATACAAATCAATCGAGAAGGAAACCTCGAACTTCCTCCTGAAGTTCAAACCCGCCTCAACCCAGGAGATAAATACATGATTTCCCTGACGGAAGACTCCATCATTCTCAAAAAAGTTCATCAAGATAAAGTCAATCTAGAGCAATTCTTTGAGCGACTAGAAGCAATGGAACCAGACCCCAATCAACCGACTCTAGCTGAGATTAGCCAGATGATTAAAGAAGCTCGCCAAATTAGACGCGCCAACTCATGAAAGTTGTTGTAGATGTCAATGTTTGGATTTCAGGATTGTTGTGGGGAGGAGTTCCGGGTAAAATCCTTAAATTAGCTAAAAATCAAAGAATTACAATCATTACTCCCCAAGAATTTCTTAGTCGCTACTTTAATGAGTAGAGAAGAGGAGTAAGGTAATTAATTGACGATTTACACCAAGAGAAAAGATAAGTTTGACCGACAATAATTGCTAGGATTACTGTAGGATTTAAAAAAAAGTGATCGCTCTTACTACTTTCTAATTACTTTAGATAGTAGTAGCCTAGTGCTTTTTAGACAAAAAAAGCCTATTCTGCATATTCCCAAAAAAGCAGCCTATGAATTAAGTAGGGGTTGCTGAATAAATCTAAAAACCTTGTTGGATAATATTTTTAGGCTTTTTTAGCCCAAAAACCTTTTTTAGCAGGATTTACACCGATATTCAGCCAACCCTAAGTAGAATTTAAAACCATCCCCACCGAGGAACTAGCCATGAAATCCTTTGCCCTTCTTACCACCGTCAGCCTAATCAGCCTTTCCACCCTCGCGACTGTTCGCCCCGTCATGGCGCTAGAGGGCCGACAACCAGCCGAAACCCGGATCGCTCAAGGGAACAATCAAGACGCGATCGGCCACTATAACCGGGGAGTTGGCTACATCCAACAGGAAAAATACGATCTCGCCCTCGCTGAATTTACCAAAGCGATCAACATTGATCCCCGATACGCCGAGGCTTACCTCAATCGCGGGTTTCTTTACGAACAACAGGAGAAACCCGACCTCGCCCTGTCCGATTACAATCAGGCGATCAACATTAATCCCCGATTGGCCGAAGCTTACAACAATCGCGGGTTTCTTTACGCCGAACAGGGGAAACCCGACCTCGCCCTGTCCGATTTCAATCAGGCGCTCAACATTAATCCCCGATTAGCTCTGGCTTACAGCAATCGCGGGCTTCTTTACGAACAACAGGAGAAACCCGACCTCGCCCTGTCCGATTTCAATCAGGCGCTCAACATTAATCCCCGATTGGCCGAAGCTTACAACGGTCGCGGGCTTCTTTACTACGAACAGGGGAAACCCGACCTCGCCCTGTCCGATTACAATCAGGCGATCAACATTAATCCTCGATTGGCCGAGGCTTACCTCAATCGGGGGGTTCTTTACAAAGAACAGGGGAAACCCGACCTCGCCCTGTCCGATTACAATCAGGCGCTCAACATTAATCCCCGAGACGCAATGGCTTACTACAATCGGGGGAATCTTTACAAAGAACAGGGGAAACCAGGCCTCGCCCTGTTCGATTACAATCAGGCGATCAATATTAATCCCCGATACGCGGAGGCTTACCTCAATCGGGGGAATCTTTACCAACAACAGGGGAAACCAGGCCTCGCCCTGTCCGATTACAATCAGGCGCTCAACATTAATCCCCGATACGCCAATGCTTACAACAATCGGGGGTTTCTTTACTACGGACAGGGAAAACCCGACCTCGCCCTGTCCGATTACAATCAGGCGCTCAACATTGATCCCCGATTGGCCGAGGCTTACCTCAATCGGGGGTTTCTTTACGACGAACAGGGAAAACCCGACCTCGCCCTGTCCGATTACAATCAGGCGCTCAACATTAATCCCCGAGACGCAATGGCTTACGCCAATCGGGGGGTTCTTTATTACTCTCGACAAGAAAGGGAAAAAGCGATCAGAGATTTCCGACAAGCCGCCGAACTGTTCCGCCAGCAAGGAAACGCGGCGTTATATGAAAAGGTTATGGAAATCCTACGGCTATTAGGCGCGGTCTAGTCCTTTTTCTTGGGTTGAGTCCGTCGGTGGGGTTGAGCGAATCAATGGGTTAAAGAAAACCTCTCAATTTTAGGGGAAAGGGAAACCCAACAGCCAACACCTCAATCCGTCGGAATCGGCGATCGCAAATTTTGTCGGCTGCATTAACGAAGTGTCAGGCGGCAATCTCGCTGCCAACCCTGATAATAAAGCTGATCGTGGCTTGAGAGCAATTCCGTTATAATAGGGGTCAACTTAATATCGTTAGCAACGCAGAATGAGGATTTCACCATGAGGATTCCATATACATATTGGAAAGAATCAGATGGGATGTTCTTGGGCTATTTGAATGAATTTCCCGATCATTGGACCCAAGGTGTTGACTTAGAAGAATTAATCGAAAACCTGATCGATCTCTACAGAACATTTACTACGGAAGAAATCCCCGGAATCAAGAGAGTTGCAGAGTTTGAATTCGCATGAAAAGACATGATTTAATTGCACAATTGGAGCAAGCTGGCTGCTACTTGATTAGACGTGGAGGAAAACATGATATTTACCATAATCCAACGTCAGTTCGGGATAAGGGAGGAAAGAAAAGGCGGGGGCTAGTAAGCTGAAAAATATATAAACTCAGCACCCCCAACCCATCTATGTCTAGTCTAGAAGCTCTTTTCTGTCATGTCGACGACTTCTGCCGTGTATTTGAACCTAAATTAGAACAGACAAGGCTTTCAGCCGATAATAAAGCTCGTAAACGTGGCAAAATCTTGACTTTAAGCGAAATTATGACCATCCTGATCGCTTTCCATCAAAACCACTACCGTAATTTTAAACATTTCTACCTCGATCATGTTTGTGTCTACTGGCGACAAGAGTTCCCTCAACTGCCTAGCTATCAACGTTTTATCGAATGGATACCCTCGACTCTCATCCCCTTATGCGTTTACTTGAAGCATTGTTTTGGTCGTTGCACGGGGATTAGCTTTGTCGATGCCACCAAAATTCAGGTCTGCCATAATCGCCGCATCAGTAGTCATCGGGTGTTTGACAATTTAGCCGCACGGGGAAAAACCTCTGTGGACTGGTTTTTTGGCTTTAAACTGCATTTAGTGGTGAACGAGGAAGGAGAATTGCTCAACGTTCACCTTACCCCCGGCAATGTGGACGACCGCAAACCCGTGAACAAATTGCTACAATCCTTGTTTGGCAAAGTTTTTGCTGACCGAGGTTATGTCTCTCAATCCCTGGGGGAGGAACTGCTCAAAGATTTTGGTATTGAGTTTTTTGCTAAACCCAAGCGGAACATGAAAAATCGCTTAATCCGCCTTTATGACAAGCTTTTATCCCGTAAGCGTTCTATTGTCGAGACTATTATTGACCAACTCAAGAACATCTCTCAGATTGAACATTCCCGCCACCGCAGCCCTGTTAATTTTTGCGTTAATCTTCTCTGTGGTTTGATTGCTTACTGTCACCAGCCGAAAAAACCCTCCTTGAAGATGGAATGGGCTTTACCCCCCGCTGCTTAACCCGAACTGGGGTTA